>CALCMV010000303.1 GCA_937967535.1 uncultured Saprospiraceae bacterium | reverse complement strand
CAGGCTACTTGCCCTTAGATACCTTTGTTGATCCCATGAGCGTACCGGGTGTAGCACTGGATATTGGTGTATTTACAGGTGCGAATTTAGGAGCAGCAAGTACTGGGGAAGGTATATTGGCTCATGAAATCGGGCATGGATTAGGACTACTCCATACCTTCGGCACTGGACCTGCAGGAACTGACGTTTGTAGCATCGATGATTTTGCTGAAGATACACCAGTTTGTAAGGTTACTTTTCTATGTGATGATTTTGAAGATAATACATGTATTGAAATGGAAGATGATGAAATTGATATGTCTTCAAATTCCATGAATGTGGGATGTATGATATTCTTTACTCCAGATCAGGCAAATTTTATGCGAGCGAATTTATTGGCTACACCTGAGCTTCACTCAACGGATTGTGATGTTCAAGTTTCAACCAATGATGTATATCATCAAACAGACTTGCTTATATTTCCTAATCCAAATAAAGGCGTATTTGAAGTGATATTGGATCATCGAGATAGTAGGATAGAATTATACAGCCTAACTGGTCAACGCATACCAATCACAATCACAACAAATGAAACACGTTCTAAAATCGAGCTAGTGGATAATTTTATCAATGGACTTTATTTTTTGACTATCGATGGAAAAACTCACAAGGTTATTTTAGGGAGTCTATAAGAAATCTGGACTTTGGACATTGGGGAGTTCGGTAACTAGGAAATTAGGTAAAACACTCATAATCAATAAATGTATTATTTGTGTTTTATTTCAAATTAATTTTATTGTAATTTTTATTCTACTGATAAATAACAAATTATGTCTTCATTAGCTAATTTCCCAGTTACCTAATTTCTAAAATGTCCAAAGTCCAATAATAATTCATAAATAACTAATTATAATTTTATTTTTGAGAAATAATAATTTCAAATGTTTTTTTCTCATTTCAAAATCAGCAAAATCTAAGCAAATATATTCTTTTAAAAATAAAAAAGGACACCAAGCAGATGCCTGATGTCCTTTTTCGTTGGTCAATAATTATTGAATTGGAATTATTCAAAATTCACTCATTCAACATTCAAAATTGATCCTATTGTTTCATAAATTTCTTAGACAAAACGGTATCACCGGACACTAATCTCACGAAATAGAAACCTGCCGTCAAGTCATTGACATTAAGCTGTACTTGCTTGGTATCCATAGCATCGCGTGTGATTTCGCGCACGATTTTACCCGTAATATCCACGATATGAATATCTATATTAAGGTCATTGGTCAGATTATAAAAAATCGTCAAATTATCCTTTGCCGGATTGGGCAATACTTCCAGTGTATTGCTTGTGCCTTCTGCTTGTACTCTTGCATGTACATCATCACTTTGCCATAGCGGAACGGCAAGACCACCGGAAATACAGAAGCTATTCGATTCGGAAGCACCAAAACGACCGCCGCCGGAAGCGAGTACTGTACCGCCCACATCAGTAAGGGTATAGTTGCCGCACAGTCCGGGCGCAACCACTGTACCAAGTGTAGCCACCGTAGTACCCGGTATGATAACCGTACCCGGTGTGACAAATACGCCACTACTGGAAGCCGTAGCACGGAATGGACACATACCATTACTAATGGCATCAGCGAAAGTGAGGGTATAACAACCATCGGGCAAACAAGACACATTTGATAATCCAAGATTAGAATTTGCTAATGTATTGCCGTAAGAACCGCCGCTACCTACTACTGCACCGGTGGCATCGTCAGTGATTTCCCAAGAGGTTTGAGTAGGGAAGCCGTCGAAATTGATGTCGAGGTCAACACCTGCACAAGAAGGAGGTGCCTCGTCGCAGGTTTGGTTATTGTTATTATCTTCAAAAAGTTGAATATTTCTAAATTCAGAAATACCATTGCCTGTCGCATCATCATCGGCTGTGAGTACCATGTATTGGAAAGGACCTGAAACCTGTGTTCCGACCTGAATTGTAAATGTTTCCCAATTACCGCTACCTGTATAGATAGGGTTGGCAAAATCGCCTGTAAAACCTTGATTGCCATATATGACGATACGGTGGTCGGGAGTAAATATCAAATCATTATCAAATGCTACTTCGTGAATCTCTCCTTGTACGGTACTTCTAAATTCAAATGTCAATACGGTACTTGCTGTAAATGTGTAGTTAATCGGAATAGCTTTCCAACCGTTACCTGTAATGAGAACTTCATTGCCGTTTAATGTAGCTGTACCCTGGTCATTATCATTAGCATCGTAGCTGATGATGCCACCGAAACCAAAGCTGCTACATACATCAGCCGGACAAGCAGGACAGGTAGCACCACCACAATCTACACCTACTTCATCTTGATTGAGCGTACCATCGCTACATGTTGGAGGTCCGCAGTTTACATTAAAGTCATTTGAGCCATCGGTAGAGCTATTGGTGCTGCCTTGATTGGCATTATCACCAAGTCCGCGACGACCAAAGGCATCCCGAATCAGGCATTGGTTGGCACCATTGTAGAGTGCTTGGTCGGCAGCCAGAATAGCATCACGACCATCTACAAAACCGGGACTACATGGTTGTAATTTCAAACCTTCGGTGACTAATGCCATCGCAATGTTGTTACCGCCCGTACCATTGTGTAGGTCAGGGTCAAAGCCATATGTATCTATCAAATCCCAAGTCATTTCCCATAGCATGGCGCACCATACCGAGCCTACGCCGTGTGGGATGGCTTCGTTGCCAATGTTGGTATAAACGTGTGTATTCACCCCCATATCTGTGGTATATGGGAAGGTACGAATACCACTTCCGGTAGTAGATTGACCGAGTGCAAATGTACCAATAGGGCGTACATCGTTGCGCGTATCTGTGGGGTCAATGGTCATCATCAAACCAAACCAATCGGACCAGCCTTCGCCCATTTGTTCACTATTGCCCAAGCAACCACTGTTGTTTCTGCCACCTGTTAGGCGAATAGAAATACCATGACCGTACTCATGTGCGATGATGCCATTGTCGAGGTCGCCATCTCTGCTAGCAGCACTACCGGATACCAAGTTGACATTCACCGTAGGAATTTGAGCGCGGATGGTCGCACATTCCGCTTGCGAAATCATCACGGCAGGAATGTTGACATTTGCTCCGTCAGCACCGGGAGCCATAGCGAGTGTACCACCTGCTACATTATTGCAAACAATCACCGCGATAGCTCCGGCATTTTGCGCGTTGAGGCATTTTGTACCAAACTCGCAATTGCCTCTATCGACTACGGCGATGTTTCCACTGATGGCTCCGGCATTGGTGAGTGCGCCACAGCCCTCCGTGGGCGCACCGCTACCGTCACTTACTATCACCAAATTTCCTGTGACATTGTATGAACCTTGCCCGAATTGTGCGGCTGCTGCACCATAGCCTCCCGCAATACTACCCGGAGAATTAACGGTCAATGTACCGGATGATGCACCTGTCCAGAGGAACATCTGCATTCTTCCGTTGCTACCATCGCCGGGAGAGGAGAAGTTGGCATTATTGGTACCGCCACCGTCTTGTGCATCTGCAAAAACTCCGTCGCCTGCTGAACCGCCGCGTCCGTAGTTATTTTCCTGAAAATTGCCACTTGCTTCGTCAAAACCGTACTGATACCATACATCGTGTACGAGATTATTCCAATAAAAAAGATTGGTAATACCCGCAGAACGAGCGGGGTCAGAGTTCGGATTTGAATTGAGGTTCAGCCCGAAGTTGAAGTCCAATGAAGCCCCCCCATCGGGGCTAAAGCCCGTACCGTCGTTGCCGTTGGCATCTTCTTGTGCCCATACATTATTGCCGCGTGTAATGGTAAATTCGGCACCTGTTGCGCCATTGGTATCGTGCCAGCCGAAGGGCGAAGCTATGGGGTCGCCTGTGGTAGTCACTAAGGTACGACCACCGTGTATTGGGCTTTCGACAGGCTCATCGAATACATTGTAGGTATTTGCTACATTGGGCGCAGCGATGTTTTGTTGAGTGCTTGTCATTGTATGGTCTTCTGCCGGATAATGGTGTACGTGACCTTCTTCGGCACATTGGTCCACGTCAAAATTGCAATATACCGTCCAGTTGTGTTGGTGCAAAATTTCTCCCGTTTGGGCATCTACACGCATACTCCACCAGTCGGCATCTTCCATTTCGGCGATAGACATATCCCAAGCCAAACGCAAGGTACCGTCTTCCATCGGTTGATACATCAATTGAACAGGAATATCAACGCGCGAAATGCTCCCTTTGGTGAATGTTTGTTCTTGAGAACGGCTCGCACTTTTTTGCTCTTCGAGACGTGGTAGTTCAGACATGTCGTACTGCATAGTCCGTGCTACACGCGAGATGGCAGTCTGTGCATCCAAAGTCGGTTGGTTGGTATTGATTTTTGATTCAATATTTCTCAAAAATTGATTATTCATTTTGAATAAGTCACCCTCTGCATCAAGGTGTACGTTCATCACTGCATTATAAACCGGAATGCCTTGATGTGTTTGTCGGAGATAATAGTGTGTGATACCACTTCTTTGGCTAGTGTGATAACTAGTGATTTCGTACTCAGCAATGTCAGATTCTATCATTTCCAAGCCGTTGGCAGATTCGCGTACATTGCGGTCTATAATATCCAATTCGGCTTGGCTTTGTGCCAGTAGGAGTCCACTCATGAGTGTTGCCATTAAAAATGTGGCAAGTATTTGAAATGTAGTTTTCATATGATAAATATAGTTTAGTTATTTATGTGTATTAATTTAAAATATTTAAATTTAAATGATTCTACTGAAATAAGAGTATTTTTAAATTATTTTATAATAAAAAATATTTATAACAATGTGTTCGTCAATTTTGAATTTTGAATAATAAAATATTTAAATTATTAATTTTTAATTATCAACAAAAATAAAGTAGAATTTAAATTCATTTTTCATTCAAAATTTGGCGAAGACATTGCAAACCAATCCCTAATTTTTAATAAATTTTTCAGTTAAAACATGTTGCTTATTAGAAAGTTGCATAAAATAAAACCCGGATGTAAGGCTGCTTACATTTATGTCTATTTGTTTCATATTCGAATCAAATACTTCTTGGCGAATTATTTTGCCTGTCATATCAATGATTGACCACTGCAATGTTTGTGTTTGTTCTAATGCTAATGTATGTGTTAGTGTGATTTGGTCGCTTACCAAATTTGGGCGTATGGTCATGTCCGGTATAGTGTTATCATTATTATTTTGAAATGAATCGTCATTATCCGGCGAGGAGATATTGGCGATGCCGCCGGAAATACAAAAGGTATTGGTTTCGGAAGCTCCGAATGAGCCGCCACCGGAGACGAGTACTGTGCCATTGGTATCTGTGAGCGTATAATTGCCACACAATCCGGGTGTAACCGTTGTACCAAGTGTAGCGACCACCGTACCGGGAGTGATTATTGTGCCGGGAGTGATGAATGTACCGCTACTACTGGCAGTAGCTCTGAATGGACACATTCCATTACCGACATCATCTCTGACGGTCAAGGTGTAGCAACCATCGGCAAGGCAGGCACTTTCGCTTGCATTGTTTGTGCCGCTATTGTATGTGCCGTATGAAGATGCGACGAGGTCGCCATTATCATTCATTATTTCCCATGAAGTTTGATTGGGCGTGCTGTCGAAGTTGATATTCAAATCAACTGCTGCACAGCCCGTGCGTGTACATGGCGTACAGGTAGAACTACCACAAATGAGGTTGGTGCCATTACAATTGAGCGTACCATCGCCGCAGAGGTCATATTTGACGAGGAAAAGCCCTTCACCGCGATTGGTAACGGCAATGACATCGCTTTCAAAGTAAGGATAATTGCTCCATGTACCACTGAAGCCAACATTATTGTCGGCAGGGTATACATCGAAGTATGCGACCTCACTAAGCGAAGCACTTGAAATATTGGTGATGTCATAAATACGTAAGCCGGAACTGTAATTGGAGAGATAAGCACGATTGCCTCTGATGTAAAGATTGTGGTCGGTAGAAGCATTGACCGAATCAAAGAAACCTATATAAACGGGTGCGTCAAGGTCGCGGATGTCCCATATATGTGTACGGGTGTTGTGTCCGTTATTTGATTCGTCGAGTTCGTCATTCATCAGGTAATATTGCTGGTCTTCGGTAGCCCATCCTTGGTGCGTGTAGCGTTGTCCGGTGTAGGGTGTACGGGAGATTTGCTGCATATTCGTCTTGTTGGTCACATCAACTATGGTGAGGGTATTTTCATTGGAGTTCAGACAAATTTCTGCTCCGGCATAAGCCGCATCCGGTCCGATGTAATCAAAACATTGAGCATCGTGCGTATATCCATCCAGACTAAAGCAGCCGTCGAATGTCAGGAGGTCGGGGTTGCTAAGATTAACGGCAATAGGTCCGCCGGAACATGTATTCGCACCAATGGGATAGGCATAACCGCTACACTCATTGAGCGCAATATTGTGTGCGCCACCCGGACCCAAGCCATCGAAAGTAGAACGTGCCGAGAAATTGACGGGCGGGTTACTTACATTGTCCAATTGCAATAAGTCGAAAACTTGTATACCATGACCACTGGCTTCACTAACGATATAAGCATGGTTTTGGTAAGTCTTGATGTCTCTCCATGTAGAACTGGAGGTTTGAGTGGCTAATTTTCCAAGATAGACCGGTGCCACAGGATTTGAAATATCTACGAAACCCGTACCATCCAACAAACCAATAAGGACGTATTCTTTTCCGGTAACGGTACTGGTCCAGCCCCAAATGTCGTTTGCTCCGGTTGAGCCCATTTCGGCAAGTGTGACCGTAGCATATAGGTCAACATTATTGCATGGATAACCCGCAGCCATACCACCTACACATGGCGTTTGTGCCTGCACAGCATAGCCCGTCATAGATAAGATAAGTATAATGTAAATAGTTTTTAATGTATACATAAAAATGAATTGTGATAATATGTTTGGTTGAAAAGTATGATATTTTTCATCATCAGAGCATGATTTGCAAAAATCAAACGCCCCCCAATAAAGTAGTATCAATCAAGTGTATAGTTTCAATTAGTGGTTTCTGAAGTGCAAATAATATTTGGAGGGATAGTGCTTTACGTGTTAGAAATTTTTGCCCACACAATATAGCCCGACAAATGTATGACATTTTAACATTTATATAAACATTCTTTTGTCATTTATGTTGGCAAAACGACATAAATACAATGCTTGCATTGTATTTGAGAAAAATTTATTTTTTTCTAAAAAAATGGGAGATTTTTTTGAGGAAATTTTAACGGAAATCTATTATCAAAATAATGTTCTCATGTTTACTGAAATAAAAGTCTTCGCTACTATGTACAGCAATTTTGAGTTTTTCGTCTTATTTTTATCCTGACCTTATTTGTTCAACTTCTTTAAAAAAAATATACACTTCAATGAATAAACATGTATCTTTACAAGATAAATCTCTTAAATAAAAATCTCAACGTTTTTCCACAAACAAGGAATGTGAAATATAAAATTAAACATCTTATAAAATATTTTCTCAGCAACTTAGATGTGGAAAAAGCGATGTCCATCCACGATTTGAGCATCTTTTTTTCCGTTCTGATAGCCACATTAACCTTGCGAAAGAGGCAGCAAAATATCGAAGATTTAAATTTCACCAACTATCACCTTAGCTTTAAAACAGAATTAACCCTTATCAAAGATAGATTTCCTGAATTAATTGAGGTTTTTATCAAAACAGAATCAATAATTGGCGACGAACTACTTACGAATACTTTTGAAAAATTAAAAGATGCTTTGGATGAAGATGACGATGATATAGATGACATGATTTCATGGTCATATCAATTTTTAAAACAAGATGCCGAAAAATCAGCCTTCAAAAAAATAGGAAAAAATCAAGCTAAAATTGAAGATGCCGATTTATTATTTACCACTCAGTTTTTTACAGATAGGTATATGGTAAAATACTTAGTGGATGCATCTTTATCGGAATTTAGCGCATCAAATATTGACCAAGTTGTTTTGATAGACCCTGCATGTGGGGGTGGCAATTTCCTAAATTATGCTTTTGAAAAACTGTTTCATCTTTATCAAAAATTAAATTTGGCTTGGTCCGAACAAAAAATTGTTGATATCATTTTAAATCAAGCAATTATTGGCTACGATTTGGATACCAAACTCTCTAAAATTGCTGCCTTATCGCTGTTCGTCAAGGCTTGTAATTACGCTATTCCAAGTAAAACAATACATATCCGTATTTATGGAGGTATTGAAAATGACAAATTAGGATTTCTGAATAATAATATTGCGTCAAATACCATTCACAAAACAACCTTCAAAAAGCGATTGGAAAAAATAGAAAAAGAGCAAAAAATAAAAGTCTTTGTGACCAACCCACCGTTTATGGGCAAGCGGGATATGGATATTTCACTCAAAAATTATTTGCTTGCCCACTATCCTGAAAGTAAAGCTGATTTGTGTGTGTCTTTCCTGCAAAGACTCATTGGGATGATGAATAAGGGGGATATTTTAGGTGTGGTATCACAAAATAATTGGATGTATTTGTCCTCCCTCAAAGACTTTAGAAAACTATTTTTAGCATCTCAAACTTTAAAAAAATGTATAGATTTGGGCAGCAATGCCTTTGAAGATATTAATGGAGAAAAAACAAACGTAGCACTGTGTATTATTGGTCATTCAGCTACAAAGCAAGCGTTATTTTTTGATTTGAAATCAAAAAAAATTACAGCGAAAAAAACGCTTATAACGCAAAAAAACATCGGTACGGAATTGACTTTTGGAGTCAACCAAAATCAGTTTTTAAAAAATAAATACCTCGAATTTAATTATCAATTGGCACATGGATTTCGAGGTATTCAGAATTTGCAACTATATGCCGAATTTGCCAAGCCGATGCAAGGCACATCTACGGGCAATAATGCCGAATTTGTCAAATACGCATGGGAAGTCAACGGTAGCCCTGATTGGAAATTGGTGAGCAAAGGTGGCGGCTTTAGCAAATGGGCGGGCTTAAATTACTACAAAGTACATTGGGGCAAAAATGCAGAAACCATAAAAGCAAACAAGGGAAGCGCATTGAGAAATATTGATAAAATCCCAAATACCCAACTCGTATATAGCGATACGGGAACATTGGGTTTGAATGTACGGATGCTCAAAAAGCATCAGGTTTTTATTGCTTCCGGTCCGGGCATTCAGGTTTTGGAAGGTAATAAATATGCTCATCTTGCTTTTCTGAACTCAAAAATCGCTACTTTTTTATTGAAATTAATTAATCCTAAATTTACGATTAGTGCAGGGTATATTTCGCGGATTCCTGTTGCTCCACATATTCTGGATTCGACGTTTATTGCTGAAAAAAGTAAGCACTGTTTGCAACTCAAAGAAAAATATTTGCAAGGTAAATTACCCAATTTTGAATTTGAACATATTGATTATTCAAAAATAAAAAATTTAAATACCTTTATAGAACAATCCATCCTCAAAGACCTCAAAAATGATTATCAACGACTTTTACTTGAATCAGAAATTGAACTCGACATTCAAAAACAATATAATTTTAACTCAAAAGAATTATCAGCGATAAAGCGTACTGTAGGCGAATCTTCTTTTTTAATTACAAATAATAATTTTCAATTAAGTGTAAAAGAATTGGACATACTTATCGCTAAAAATCTTGATATAAATTGTTTGTGTAAAGGCAAAGCACTAAAGGGATATTTTGCAGGGAGTGAAAGTTTATTTGAAAATTTATGTTGCAAATCTGATGTACATCCTAAAACGATTTTAAATGTTATTGAAAAAAATATTGGCTCATTGGAAAAAGTAAAAGCCAAATATTATGATGATTTTTTACACAAACTTATTCTGTATGAATTAGGCATCAAACACATCTCAATCTATCCGTCTCATTCAGTAAATATCAAAGATTTAACGAGAAAAATAGCTACTAATTATGCTTTTTTAGCAAATAATACCGCATTAGAATATCAAATTATAGCTATATTAAATACACATCACAAAAAGAGTTTTTTCAACAAAGCCTTGATTACAATTGCCGATAAATCTCTGATAGTCGGGCAAGTTCAGCATGGATAATATACTTGACACATACGCCGATATTTTAAAAAAACATCTTTCACAATACTTTGTTAATCAACAAAATATTAAGCCTATTGTGCTTAATAAAGAAAGATTTAAAGTAAAGGGCGTTTTTATCGGAGCAATTATTTTTTTAAAAAATAACAGAAAAACAGAGCGTGCGGATATTATTGTACAAACCAATAACTGGCTTAAAAAACGCTTCACATCGAAAAATTTACTCTCATCAATCATAGATAGTGCCGATGAATCGCTGAAAAAAATAATACACGATAGTTTGTACAACTTAATCGGTGCGGAATCCATAGATATTTCTACGCTATACGAAACGCTTTTGAGTGTTGAAACAGGCGACGAAAAAAGTATTGGTAAGAAAATTACACAAACAAAAAATTACAGAAATAAATTGGGCAGTTATTACACTCCAAAACATCTTGCACAATCCGTTACCAAGAAAACGATTGATACTTTTTTTAATTTAAATACAAACCAATTTAATAATGAAAAAGAATTATTAAATAAAATTTCATCTATAACTTTCGCGGATTTTTCTTGTGGCGGTGGCAATTTTTTAATAGAAATAATTGATTATTTTGAAAACACCTTAACACAATACAATGTCGAAAACTCTGAGAAGAAAGTGATTTTAAAATCAATCGCATTAAATATTTTTGCTTATGATGTAGATTGTATTGCCTTAGAAGTTGCCAAATTGAATCTGTTATTGCATATCAATCAACCGGATATTTATAAAGACCTCCAAGAAAATTTTATCCACACTAATTTTTTGTTACACTCTTTTTTTTCAACTGATGCGAGCAAAAAAATTGATGTTTTTTCAAGCGGTTTTATTTATCACGAACAGCTTGGTTTGGATAAAAACAGCCTTAGAAAATACGATATTATTTTGGGAAATCCGCCTTGGGAAAAAATAAGGTTTGAAGAAAAGAAATTTTACGCACTCTATACACACGCGATAGCCGACAGTCATTTCAAGGCTGACAGAACCGATGAAATCAGCAAAACAGAATCAGAACATCACCAACTGGCAGAGTTTTCAAAAGTATTCAGAAATGAAGTCGAAAAAGCAAAAACGGATTTGAAGAAAAACCCGTTTTTTCAACGTTCCAACAGAGGCGAACTCAACACTTATGCCTTATTTACGGATGCGGCGGCAAAACTCACAACAGAGAGAGGTGTTGTGGGTTTGGTTTTGAAAAGTGCCATTGTTACAAGTCGGGTCAATCAATATCTTTTTAAAGATTTTGTCAAAAAAAAGCGGGTTGTGGCTGTTTATGATTTTATTAATCGTAAAAAAATTTTTAATATTGACAGCCGCGAACGGTTTTGCTTTTTGTTATTGAGTAATGTGGAACATGATACCTTTGATGTGTTGATGAACCTTCAAGATGTCAGCGATATGAATAAAAATGATGCAGTTCGTTTATCTGCCGAAGATTTGAATGTCTTGAATCCGCAGACCGGTATGTTGCCTAATTTTTCAACTAAAAAAGAAGTCGATTTTATTTTGCGGGTAGCTTACGATTTTTCTTCTTTTAAGACGGTTTTTAATCAAGTTAAATTTGGAAGAATTGTACACTTTACCAATCATGCCGCATTTATTTCCAAAGAAAAAAAAGAGGACTATATCCCGATATATGAAGGTAAATTTTTTAATCAATTTGACGGGAAATTTTCGGGATTCAATGGGTTGAGCGAAAATTTGAAGTACAAAAACAAATCATCGTCCCGCAAACTTGATGATGATAAAAAGGCTTTGGCTGACTACTTTCCCGAATCCAGATTTTTTATTCAACAGGAAAAGTGGCTTAAACTTTCTAAAAATCATCACGAAAAATTCATGTTGACTTGGCGAAGCCTGACCTCTGCAACAAACACCCGAACTTGTATTGCAACGATACTCCCTTTCATACCCGCTTCACAATCCGTTCAGTTTCTGACGACAAATCCGAAGGACTTACTTTATCTCGCAGGACTTTTTAATTCTGTTGTATTTGATTTTATTTTAAAGAAAAAATTAAGTGGAATTGACCTCACACAATCTGTCATCAATCAAATACCTGTTCCGAATGATGAACAAATTTCAAAAAAAATAAACTTTAATGATGGTGAAGCTACCATTAAAGCACATATATCCGCACTCGTTTTTTTACTCTTGAAAAATGATATTCGATTGCAGTCTCTTCAAAATTATACAACAAATATTCAATATAAAAATACAGAAAACAGATTTGAGATAATCAGAAATATTGATTTGTTATTTATGCTTTTATATGAATTAAATGACTCAGAACTTGAACTTGTATTAAGTGAATTTGGTAAGCAATATTCAAAAAATGATTTGAGTTGGTTTGGTACACACTTGCAGAATATGCGCCTAGATGAAACCGTAAGTCCTTCCGGTGGTCTCGTTTCCCATTCTTCCAAAAATTGATGAGTTCTCAATCAATTTATCTCTATCTTCCATATTGAGTATTTCAAGTTGGTAATTGACATTATCAATTTTCGTAAACAGAAGTATTTTATTCACAAATCCACCGTCTTCTCCCAACTTCATTCTTGATATTGCAGTTAGTTTTTCGTTGTCATCTGTTAGCC
>CALCMV010000302.1 GCA_937967535.1 uncultured Saprospiraceae bacterium | reverse complement strand
AGGGGAACGCATGGAGGTCGGTTTTGATGCCGCGAAAAATGAGTTTTTTACAGATAGAACGAAATCAGGTAAGGTGGATTTTGACCCAAGTTTTAGTAGTCGCAGTGTTGCGCTACGCGAAGCAACAGACGAAACGGTGCGCTTTCATGTCTTTTTTGATGTGGCTTCGGTGGATATGTTTGCCGACGATGGGCTTACGGTGATGACGGATATTTTCTTTCCAAATGAAGATTATACGACATTGACACTGGAATCGAAAGGGGGAAAAGCGGATGTTATTTCGGGGACGTTTTGGGAATTGGAGCGGACTTGGTGAACATGTGAGATGTCTGACATTTTAAAAGTGTCAGACATCTCGTCACCTACTCAAAAGTGCTGGACTTGGATATTTTTGAGGAGGACGGTGAGAGAGTTAGTTAACCAAACTCCAATATTTTCTTCACTTTGCCCCTTCGTCGATAATATATTTTTTTGATTTCTCTTCCGTGCTCATATATACTTTCAATCCATAATCTACCAGATTTATATTCCTTTGTAGTGCCGTGTTGTTTACCTTTGTAATAATTTTCCACAATTACAGTATCTCCATTGCTCCATAGTCGCATGGTTTTACCGTGTAATACTCCTTCGTTATATGTTTTTACAATGCTTGGTAACCCGTTGTAGTCAAATTCAATGAATTCTCCATCAAACATTCCATTCAGATATGTTCCATGAAAGAAAACTGAACCGTCCTCGAAATAACATACACCGTAACCATTTTTTTTATCATTTAAGTAGTTGAATTTACATTTTACATCGTAATTGAATCTATCCTGCATCGTTTCTTCCCACAAACCTTGTTTAAGTCCATTTTCGTCCCTTATGTTAAGTGTGTCGGGTTTTTGAGCAAATGAAACAGTTACTAAAAGCACAGTAATTGCCGAAAAAATAATGTGGTTTTTCATAAGTGTAAACTTGTTTATGCCTCGTACTAAATGTAGATTGTCCTGATAAAAAATGGCTTGCGGTTTATTGATGATATTCATATTTAAAAGAGAATTCGTGACTTATTTCTCCGTTTATATAGACAGAAACTTTTTCAAATAAAGAATTGTTATTATATTTAACTTTGTACTCATAATTATCTAATAATTTTAAGTTCCTGACATTGGGTTCATAGTAATACACAATTCTCTCTTTTTCATCAAATTTCAATATTTCTCCACTTCTTCTTGCTTCAATGCGATGCAGTTTTTGCTTATCCTCTGTCTTATTATATTTATAATCGAATGATAGTCTTTCAGCTAAAAAAAAGTGACTGTCTATGCCTGTTTTATCATAGAAATGCAGAAACTCACCCAAAAGACCTTGCGACCCTTCATTGTATATAAACATCATATAGTTTTGACCAAAACGATAATACTTTACCTTATCTTCCACAAGAACTAAACTATCATTATTGAATCTGTGCGTATAATGTACAGCCGAATTAATTGTGTCCGGTATCATATTATAATCATCCAATATTGAATAGCTACCATCGTAATTTACATCTACTGCTGCATATTGAAAACCTATTTCAGAAGCAAGTTCGTATCTCGAAAATCGTTCTTTGAATATTAGGCTATCACGATAATAAATGTAACTTTGGAATCCCATAATACTATCAATATTTATCATTATTTCCGTAAATGAGAAGGTGTCTTTGGGAGGCAGCGTCATATTTTTCTCTTTAATTATGTTTTTATACTTCTGTGAATTATGAACCCATGTAGATTCGCCGTAAAGATTGACCTCTTTGAACAAGGTGTCCCCTACATATTTGAGCGAGTAATGCTTTTCAAGATTTCCGTTTTCCCATCTTGTAGAATCAAGTGTATTTCCGTCTAAATCGTAGTTTACTTTATGCATAGCAACTGTATCTCGTTTAGCGTTAATTTTGTAGAAATACGCTGTTTTTACGCGATTCTCTGTTATTATCTTCTTTTCATTTGCAACCAACATCGGTGTTAATGTCTTTTGTGCTTGAAGCATGCTGCAAGTAAAAAATGTAAGAATTAAACTAATATATATAAAATTATTAAAAACCATCATATTATATTTATTTTCGGGATTGTCCTCTAATTGAAATAAATAGCTATTTTATTATCTTTCCAATTAAAGGACAATTCTACTATTTTTTAGTAATCCCAATCCCTGTTATAATCCCCTTTACCTTGTTTTGATGTATCACCTAAAAGATTATTACCATTACTGTCGGTAGTTTGTACTGTTTTTCCAAGTATGTTAACAGACTGATTAGGAGGAAGGATGCCATCAGGTAAGGGGGCACTTGTACCTGGTGTAGGTGTAGGAGGTGTGTCAGAACCTTGAGGAGCGAGTGTATTTGCAGCACCAGTAGTTCGCCCTGGGTCTTGTGGGCTGGCATTTGTTACTGTAGTAACTCCACCGTTTCTATTACCATAGAAACCGAGCACACCAGGTCGGGCAGGGTTTGATGAAACATTTGTACCAGCTTGATCTGTATTACTTTGGATTTCCCCTTGTCTTACCAAGGCATTTGTTTGTCCGTTAGTTACAGCATCTCCATTGACACATTCAGAGCAACTTGATGCCGAACCTTGAGTTGTTCCGGATCTCCTTTGGTTATTATCCCCAGATCTATCGACTTTGTTGACAACGTAATTTTTCTGACTATCAGTTAATCTATTCCAACCATTTTGATTTCTATTCCTACTCACATCGAAAGTTACAGTGGACTGACCATCAGAATTATCTGAAACAGTATAAAAATTATCTACAGTATCACCAGTACGTTCAATCATTACTATGTCTCCTGCCGCATTGCGGTAGTAATTGTCAAACGGAGCCTTTCCATCAGGGTCTATAAATCTTATAGGATTATCAAACGTATAGCTGTATGGTGACCAAGGGGCGAAGTCACTTGAGAGGGGGTCAACAACGTTCCATCTTCCTAAAGTAGCATCATACCACCGAGCACCAAAGTCAAGGGCGTTCCAATCAAAATCACTGTTAAACTCTTTACCACCAAACTGATACTTATTAGTCGTATTCTTAGGGAAATTTCCTGCATGAGACATTCCGAAGGCATAATAATCTGTATGGTCTAGTAATTCTGCTTGCCCCGAACCATTATCACGGAATACAATACGATTATTCACTAAGTAATCTTTTAAGTGAAATTGATATTCCCATGTAGGATTAGCATTAGACCCCGAATTGACTATTCTACCTTCGGAGTGATATACTGCTTCTATGGTATTATCTCGATACTCTACACCATTTACATAATCTTGCTTATAAAGTGTATTTCCTTCAGAAATAACTTCTTTAGATAATTTTGCACCATTAGCGTCATATTGGATTTTAATTTCCTTTAAACCATCACTTGAAGTAATTCGGAAAGGCAATGAAAAATGGTTGTACTCTATGTTAAGGTCTTTATTAGGGTCATAGGTCATATTGCCACTACTATCATAAGTATAAGGCAAATTACTATTCTCTTGGAAGCCTTCCTGACTTAAAACGTCGGCTGTGGTGCTGTTATTGCCTGTGTCACAAGGGGCGATTTGTCCTGTAAACTCTGCACCTAACTGAACCTTAAAACCTATATCCATTCTGACACGTTGTTCTGCCTGATAGGTTACATTTGCACCTGTGGAAATGGTGTTATCGCCTTGTACGGACTGTATAGCACTGTGTAACTCAGTTCCTGAAATATTTTGATTGATATATTTATTTAAAATACAATCGTTGGATGCATCAGTAACGTGTTTTATTTGATTGGAGCCGGGATAGTACTCATACGCTAAATCATCTATCAAGCCTGTTTCATAAACTCCACCGACAAGAGCCTGTCCTTGTCTATCAAGCTGTGTAATATTTCCCCTATCATCATACGAATAAGTACTACTATATGTATTGGTTGGATTTAGCGGGTCAGAGGATAGACATGCATATCGTCCAAAATCCGCTACTTTAATTCTATCTAAATAGTCATAATCATAACCATAGGTACGGTGTTGTTCATTGCCTACTTTCCATGTCACTTGGGAAATATTACCATTCATCTGGGCAGCAAAACCAAAACCACCATCTATATTATCATAATCTATGCTCATTCTAAATAAATCTGCACTTGAACTGCTTGATTTTAGAGTAGTAGGTTCAGCAGAATTTTCACTGCCTCTACATGGAGAACCTCCCGGATAATAATCAACATCATTAATATCAACAAGCCATCGTTGAGCATTATAGGCATAATCTACTTTTTGAAGGTAATTTGTTGTTCCACCAATTTGACCAATATAGCGCGTCTTGACAAGGTCTTTTGGCGTATAGTTCAGTTTGGAAATACCTAATTCTGCACCCATCGGGGAGAAATCCATTGTTTTCATTCGCCCTTCGTGGTCGTAAGTATTCAACAAATCCATATCGAAATACTGGATATTATTAGGCGTATGTACTCTGTTATCGGCTATAATATTATCGGCATAGTCATAAGTGTAAATATGTGCTTCTGCCCCTAATGTGGGATTAATATGAGAATTACCATTAGACTGAATTAGTCGTCCATCTTGGTCATAAGTAAATTCGGTATTTATCCACGTATTATTTACACCGTTATCATCCAATAGTTTTACCTCAGAACGAAGTAGTTTACCTTTGTTGATAAGGGCTGTTGCGCCTCCGTAAGTATCGTAGTAATTCTTTTTGAGTAAGGATGAAATAGTTAAACTAAGTGGATTGGGAGCTGTCGCACTATTATAATAACCTGACTCTATCTCACGACCATAATTATCATTTTGGGTGACATACCATTGGTTATTTGCTTGTAAAATACCATTTTGCATGCCTACTTGTAAATTCCGTTCATCATATACATATTTGGTAGCTGCTGCATCAGGTACTTTCTTTTCAATGAGATTATCTTCATCATCATAGAGATAGGAAAATATAAGATTTGGAGTTAGTGCGTTTGTATTAGGAGGATAGGTATATTTGGGACGACCTTTATCATCAAAAGTCTGATATGTTTTTATTGTTTGAGTACCACTATTATCACTTCTTTGACTCAATACTGTACGTCCTTTTTTATCGGTGTAAGCGATTGTTTTATTGCCATTAGGGTCAGTTGTAGTAGCACAATATAATTCGTTTGGATTATAATTAACTCCTATAGTCCAATTACCAATAGCAGAGGTGTTTCGATCATAAGCATAGGTGGTTGCATGCCAATTAGGGGGGGTAGTAGATGCTGTACGATTAAGGGGAGAGGGTTCGTAAGTGGCTGTTGTAAATGGTTGGTTGGTATAAGTACTGCTATATGCTCCTGTGTTATTTGTGGTATTATATGGCTCGTATTGTCGATACGCTCGCCCCTGATTGTCATACTCTATGCTTGAAGCTACATCAAAGCTATTTCCGCCGGCATTAATATAGTGTTCTTTTTCAATGACTTGAATTGGACGACCTATACCATCCATGTATTGAATAGTCTCCGTCATATCTAAGTCGCTTCCTGCAACACTTCCATAGGTGACGGTTTTCTCAATTCGATTTTCAATAGTCACTCCATCTTGATAAAAATAATCAAGGTCAGTGACTACATTACCGGAGCGGGCAGTTATTTGGTCAGGTCGTATAAGTGCGTCATAGGTATAGTCTATTTCCTGCCCGTCAATATCCGTAAATTTAGATAACAAACGACTGCTGGGATGATAGGTATAATCCCATGTAAAGTTTTCATAGTTTCGTTGTTGCAATAAACCATCCTGCCAAGTATAGTATTCGGGTTGCCAACCATCCATTTGTATCTCTGATGGAAAGCCTTCTTGGTAGGCACTTATGGTGGTTTCCAGTTCCCAGCCATTGTCTATTCTATTTCCTGAAGCATCCCATGTAACACGATATTCGTAGTATTCGTCGGGACGGGGAAAACCATTAAAAAAGTCATAATCTATTCGTGAACCATTGACTTGAACACCATCTACAAATTGCTCTGTCTTGATAGGAGAGGCAATCATATTGCGATCTACTAAATCATCCATAACAGCGTCTCCACTTATGTCACGAGAGTAAGTCAGTTCAGTTCTATAGGTTTTGCTATCGCTATTGACATATTCGGTAGCAGTGGGAGCTTCATAAGCTGTATTGCCATATTCATAATTAGTTGTTGTAGTGACGCCGTCTAGTATTTCTGTTACCGATGCAAGGCGATAGAAACGAGTGCGATTATAATAGTGACTAGTCCAAAACGAATCATAAAAACCAGGAATACCCTGTGATACCCCATTTGTCTCAAAGCGGATTTTGACTGCTTTAAACATTGTTTCTTCACTCGTTTCGTACGCATCCTGATACACACTATTATTGGTGCTTTTCAAAATCACACCATCCTCTTTTGCAATAGTGGCTATATCTATATTTCCGGCTTCGGCATTAAACTGTAAAGGAGCTTGCGGATAAAAATCAAAAGGATTAGTAGTCGAGGCTTCCTCGGTAAAAAATTCAAAAGATTTTGAACCATTACCCCCCTGATGAATCTCTCTGACATGCCCATAGCCTATATGATGACCATTAAAGGAACTCAAGGCTACACGGCTATTTTCAAAGAAAATCTTCGGAATATCGCTTGGCGCACCGTTTGTATTGAGCATAACAGTAGGAGTCGCATACCAATACTTAGGTTCATCGTATAAGACACCTGATGATTGACTATTATTGTTTTTATCTAGATACTCATACGTTTTAACAATATCTGCACCATGCGAATTATTGGGCTTTACAGTCGTTTGAGCAATTCTAAGTCCCCCTACTTTTCGATTGTCTGTTACCGTGGTGTTTGGTGCTATTACCTCAAGCTTTACATCTGCTTCTTGTCCTACTAACTCAAAAGCCAATTCCACTCCTGTAGGAATATTAGCGGGGTTAAATAATTCATCAAGTGTACCAGAATGGGTATAATTTTCTGTCGAAAAAATAGAATTATATGTAGCGTATGGGGTGCCAAGAAGGTCACTGGCATCTCTAACATTGATCGTAAATTCTAAATCTGTACCCGCACAAGTGCCTCCGGTATTAGGTACAGAAACCGTTAGTACATAATCATAGTTGCTTATATTTTTCCCTGTTGGGAACTCATAAAATGCATACGAGCTACTTGATACAATACAAGGCTTATCTAAGTCAATGACTATTCCATTAAGTTGTTCATAAGAACCATAATATTCATTTGCTTCATATTCATATTCGTGCATTCCTCCTGTCGGGTAAGTAATTCGTTTGAGCGTTCCATAGGTCATTTCCAATTCCCGACTTTCTTTGTCAATTCTCTCCGTTGGTAAAATGTACTCATTATTGTATTGGATGGCTCTAGCTACACCATTTTCATCAATAAATACCTCTTCAATGGCAGGGATGCTTAGTGTATTAGGACCTTTATCGTTTTGATGTTGTCCATTATAAAAACCCCAATGGTCTGTTGCTCTGGACATACGGTTAGGAAGAAAATCGTTCTCCCCCGCTTTGCCATGATAGTCGAAAGTATGAGGAGGAATAGTTATCGTTCCTAAACAAGATTGTTCTTGACATTGTAACAAACGAAGGCGTTTGTCTTTACTATCAATAGTTGTCATATCTGCACTATCATCTATAAAATAATCATAGCTTAAATTAAATTGCTTACAGTAAGTTCCTTGTGTATACTCTATATTGTCCAAACGATATGCCCCTGATGCAGAGAAGAGCCCACCCCAGGAGGTCTCGGTATAGTTTTCTAAATCGTCTCGGAGTGTATTAGCATTAAAAGTGACAGCTTGAGTATTAGAGCTATTCGTAATACTTGCTAAACGAACTGTCCAAATATCCATCGTATTGTCAAGTTGTGGAGCATTAGGAAAGATTTCATTAGTGCTTAAAGCTAGGTATGGGTTCGCCCCGCGAGAATTCGATAAGAGTAGCCCTCTTCCACATATGAGAGTGTAATAGAATGTTCTGCATCCGCAGATTCTATTTTTCTAAGATACCAGCTTGTGGCATAAGGAGGCTGTGGTGAATTTCCAGTATGAGGAAGATGTAAAGCAGTGGCAGGGTTAGTCCCATCCACATATCCAAAAACATATTTTGTTCCATCAGGTGTAGTAATACGAAAATGATAATCGCCATAATAAGAACCTTGATTACCTGTTAGTCGCTCTACTTTTAAATCTTGTTTAGGAATTAGAACGACCTCACCGGGCGCACCGAACTCATCATTTGGTTTTATCCAAAATTTCCCGGAATAGCCACTAAAGTTAAACGAAAAAATATCAGGTTCGGAATCAACTCTTCCTGCTGCGGCATCACAAACAACACCGACACAAGAACCATTCCCCAGGGTAGGATAATACTGAAAGTTATCTTCTTCATTAACAGCAGCAAGAGAGCTTGCTTCATTCCAGTAACCTTGTGCTACTTGGTCACCTTCATCAGGTTTACCCAGTACGGTACGAGTGATTACTCCACCGGCATTCAACGACCACCCTAAGCCTACCCATGAAGCGACTTCAGAAACCCTGACACCTCCTGCATGATAGCTCAATGAAATGGGCAATTGCAGACTTCCCTGCTCCACAGTAGCGATAGGTATGGAAATATTCGGCACACCTGTATAATAGCTGACAGGCACATCGGTATATTTCCCAAGGCTTATTGCATTAGCATCCGGTAGTGCTACATTATCAATCAGTTTATTAATGGGTTGAGCAATAGAAATAGTAGAAAATGATAGAATAAAGAAAAGGGTGTAGATACTCCAATGAGAATAGGATTTCATAGTTATTTTGATTTTAGTGTTATATGAAATTATTTAAGTTGTCGTAAAAATAATAATTTAAATTAA
>CALCMV010000301.1 GCA_937967535.1 uncultured Saprospiraceae bacterium | reverse complement strand
CCTTATCTACAACATGGAAAAGTATGACTTCATGTTTGTTATGCTTCAAATGCTGAATGGCAGAAAACAGTTTCTCCGTATCTTCCGATTGCTCAAACATATCACTAAAAATCACCACCATAGACCGACGGTGAATGCTATCCGCAATTTCGTGGAGTGACTTGGCTGCGGCAGTGCGTTTGTTGCGTTCGGGGTTGGCGAGGAGTTGGTCGAGTTGAGAAAGGAGGAGTTTGTAGTGGGTTGTGCTGGATTTGCAGCGCGAGTGCGTATGCAGTTCGTCCGAAAAAATACTCAAGCCGAAAGCATCGCGTTGTTTTTTCAACAAATTCATCAAAGCCGCCGCCGCAAGTGCCGAAAATCGCAGCTTGTTGACTTGCCCTGTGTCTTTATCGCCCGCGTCAGGAAAATACATTGATGAGGAAGCATCAACTACAATATGACAGCGCAAGTTGGTTTCTTCCTCGAAGCGTTTAGAAAATAGCTTGTCGGTACGGGCATATACTTTCCAGTCAATATTCTTGGTAGATTCGCCGGGATTATAGAGGCGATGCTCTGCAAATTCGACAGAAAATCCGTGAAAGGGACTCTTGTGCAATCCTATAATAAAGCCTTCGACAGCTTGCTTTGCCAGCAATTCAAGGTTGCCGAGTTGTCTTACATCGTAATTATCAAATAAACTCATTTTTTATTTTGGAATGAGTAAATGATGAAATGAGTAGATGAGTAAATATTTATGAACACCTCTAATGAATCACAAAACAAGATATGTATTCGTTCATTCTTTCATTCAAAATTCATTCATTAATATTTACTCATCTATTCATCTATTCATTTACTCATTTTCTTTGATACAAAAAAAGCCCTCATTTCGCAGGAAATGAGGGCATAAAGTAAAGAATTTTTTGTCTATTATTCAGTGATTTGTGTTTGGTTTTCTGTGATTATCTTATAAGACGTGTTTTGCAAAGCAAAATCAGCAAAATTAATCACTATTTTGCTCAAATCAGCAACTTGATTTATTTAAACATGCTCTTAGATAATCCGAAACAATCACAAATCACGATACGGCTATGCTACTTGTAGGTGAGATTTAATTTTCTCTTCCAATTTTGCTTTGGTGGTCAGCCCTACATGCTTGTCAACGATTTCACCGTTTTTCAACCACAAGATTGTTGGTAAGCTGCGAATACCAAATTTCATGGATACATCTGGATTGTTATCTACATCCAATTTTCCGATAACTACGTCTTCGCTATGCTCGTCGGCTAATTGCTCTACGATAGGCGATAACATTTTACAAGGACCGCACCACTGCGCCCAAAAATCTATCATTACCAATTTATCTGTATCTAATACATTTTCCTGAAAATTCGCGTCTGTTAATTCTAATGCCATTTTATTGATTTTAATTTGTTAAAAATTCTGTAGTAAATAACGTTTAGACGATAAAAATGTTTTGTGGTATACATTGTATATCGTTATAATTATGTTATCAAACAGTTTGCCAATATGACAATAAATTAATTTGATTTCAGATTGTTTAATTTTTTGTCAGGCAATGCTTTGCTTAATTTAGAGCAGAAAAATCATTCCGTCAAAAATTTTAAATCCATTTTATTTATTACTTTTGAAGTGAAATTGGAGTACTTAACTCTACTTATTTGACATCTGACAGCGAAGCGGTCTGACTTTTAATGCAAAAATATTTTATAATTCTGTGAAACGAAGCACGAATCTAATTGTTATAAATTGCAATAATAAAGCATTTGTTTTTCTTCGGAAAGAACAAAGCAATTCTGGTCTAGGTTTTAAATTTATAAAAAATAAAAAATTGATAATCAGTAAGTTATTATGTTTTTTTAATTTAAAATCAGGATTTGCTTTTTTGTTGTATTTTTTATCCTGCGTTGTGTTATCGGCTCAATTTGAAACCAATTATACGCCGATAGAAATTAGCGGGGAGATACCGCCGCGATTTTATCAAAGTTTGAAGGGAATGACCCAGATAGATATTCTACTGGAAGATGAGGGAGTAAGTCGTCGCCGACGCAAAGATTTTAGTACAAAAACCAGCTTTACGCTACGCGAAATATTTCTAAGCGGCAGCATTTATTATAATGACCCTTGTACGCCATACGTCCGCGAGGTGACCAAAAAAATAGCAGCCGGATTGCCGGATGGTGAGAATATTGATGTATTTGTGAGTCGTTTTGTCAGTCCGAATGCAGCAATTTGGCAGGATGGCACTTTGATAGTCAATATTGGTCTATTGGCGCGACTCGAAAATGAGGCGCAACTCGCCTTTGTCATCGCACACGAAATCGCGCATTACGAAAATAAACACGCTTTTCTGCAATACGTCCGCAAACAAAAACCCGCTAATATTCAAAAACGCGCCCTCGATAATCTGAAAGCCAACGTTGCCTATACCCAAAAAAATGAAATTGAAGCAGATGCTTTTGCTTTGGAATTGCTCAATAAAGTAGGATACGACAGTCGTGTAGGTGCGCGAGCGATTGAATTGATTATGAGTGATAAAACGGCTGGTGGTATTCAGGAAGTGGGAACGGCATTGGATATATTGGCAACGGACTGGTGCGGCGACCTCGAAGCAAGTACGTATATGGGGCAAGACAGGCATGAGGCACACCATTTTGCGCGAAAAATGCTACAGGAAAGAAGGACAAAAATAGGCACTAACGGCACATCAAATGAAGGACTTTTCTTGGTGTCTGAAAATGATTTTGAGCAGATAAACGGCATGGCGCAATTTGAGCTTATTGAGAATTATTTTCGTGAAGCAGATTATGTATCGGCACTTTATAGGTCGGTTATGTTGCAAAAAATACATCCTGAGAATCAATATTTAGAGGGAAAAATTGTGGAGAGTCTTTTTCAATTGTACCTTTACAAAAAACGTGGTGGAATGAGACGCTTATTGAAAACAAATCGGGAAAATTATCTGACCACCGACCTCTCCCGCCTGTCTTGTTTTATGAATAAAGTGGAAGAAGCGACTTTGAAAGGCATCACCGCTACCTATCTCAAACGACAATATGAACGCCATGGTACAGAACAAGAAATCATCGCCATTAGCACCGCTAAATACACCGAATTGGTATCGGGACGCGATGCAGCAAAGGCGCATTTCGAGCATTATATTAAGTATTTTCCATACGGAAAACATTATTTGTATGCAAAACAACGGATAAAAATGAAATAACTCAACTCAATGAAAATGAAAACAACTCAATGAAAATGAAAATTGCAATGAAAATAATTTAATGAAAATGAAAATAAAAAGTTGCTATTATCGGGTGTCAAATATTGGTTTTTTCATTTTCATTGGAATTTTCATTCTGTCAATGTTGGGTGCATGTCGCGGGGCATTGCATGTGGATAAGACACGCGGTTTTAAATCGAAGAAAACAAATATTGGAAAGATTGTATGTATTGACCCCGATTTTGAATTGTTGACAACAACGGGTAAACGCAAAACCAAACGCCAATATAAACGTGCTTCTGCCAAAGAAATTCAACTGAATAATATCTTGGTACGCAATGCACAGAAAAATAATTTGACCCTCGAATTGGTAGATACGGAACTGCTATTGCCCAGCGATACGGAATATTTCAGCCAACTCGCACCACTCAAACACGAAATTTTACAAGTGAGTTTTCTGCAAGATTTTATGACTAAAAAGAAACGCAAGAACCGACAAAAAGTATTTAATCGCTACGAAAAAGGTCCGGTGATTGGCTCGCATTTCAGTTATTTGGCAGATGAGTACGGGACACCTTATTTTGCGGTGCAGGGCATCACAGCACACCGCAAACCGAGCAATGGACCACTCACCTATTATTATACTATCATCGCAGATGTGGTACGTGCAGAAATCGTGTACCGCGAAATCCGAAAAATAGATGCCCCTGCTTCGGATATCAATCTCAACGCTTTGGTCTATGACAGTTTTAACATCATATCTAAATGAGGGCAAAGGATGTACGGCAAAGGGTAAACGGATGCTGTGGATGCTTGTGTTTTGTTGTTTTACCCTCTTTGTTTCGGGGCAAACTACGGGCTATCAAGGCAAGCGACTGATGTTCAAAACGGAAGTCGTATCACCTATAAGTGAGCGTGGTATAAATTTGGGTATAGAATATGTGATCTTGCGAAATCTTGTACTTGGTCTTGATTTTTCATTGACGGGAAAACAATACACCCAACGCCTGATAAGCTACCGCGATATACACGGTGAGTACCCGCCCATCAGAGCAAGTATACGCGATATGCAGGTGGGCATCACAGGGCAATATTTCCTCAATACCGCGCTGCCTGCACCAAAAGGCTCTTATGTTTTTGGCAAATATTATATCGGACAGGCAGATATTTTTGCGGTTGAACATATAAAACCGGAGGGAGAAGCTGATTTTTTGCAGGGCTTTGAAATTAGTAATATTCCGAGTCAGCAGTTTGATTTGGGTTTTGGTTATCAAGAGGTGTTCTTTGGGTTTTTGTTGTTGGATTTGGATATAGGAGTGAGCGCAGCTTCTTTATTTTTGAATACAAAAAATGATGTATTAGTAAGTCAAAAAAATATTGTTACTGATTTTACAGATAGACATGGTCCGAATATTTTTAGTGCCGGAAGATGGCGCAATACTCCCGGAGGTATCGGACTTTCCATTCATCTAAAAATAGGTATATTACTTTTTTAATTTTTTTTGAAATTAGATGCAACCATTTAGCAACGAAATCTATCTTATATAGACCTACCAAAATACTAACTCTGTAGAATTTGTGCAGTATTAAATAAAATATTGTTTGGGAAAAGTAAAATTTTGCCGTATAATAAGGTTTAACAAACTATTAACAGCTATAAATATATAAAAAGTCGTATAATCGCGTTATTATATAGAATACCGAATACTCACTGAACTTTGAACCATAAATATTCGTTTTGATATAAGATTGAATATTTACATAAAAAAATTAAATCACACTAAATTAATTCGGGCATTTACCCGAAGCGCGTTTTCATGAAGAAAGTTTTTGCCATAGCAATATCCTGCTTGATGCTTGCTGCATTACAAGCACAACCACTTACATTTCCGAAAGGAGTGAATACGAGTTCGTGGCAAAAGGATAAATATCCGACTGTCTTTTTGATTGGCGACGATTCCAGAGCCTTTGAAGCCCTTTCCCGCAGCTACAATATACCACTTCTCAATGCTTGTGAAGACGACATCGAAACCGCTTTCTACAAATGGAAAGATATGATGATTGCCCTCGAAAAATTCTCTAAATCAGAGGGTTACGACATCAGAGGTATCAAAATGTGGATTAAAATCTTCTGGTCTTCCGATGGTTCAGTCGAGCATATCGCTTACTTTCTCAAACCGCACTCCCGCAATGTTTCTACCGAAGAACTTTCTGCTTTTTTTGAAAGTTTTATGGCTACCTACAAACTCCCAATTGATGTAGAACGTAGCTTTTCTCACTACGGTAGCGTTTCATTTCCTACTTATTATCAACTCAATCAACCTTGATTTTGGACTATTAGTTTATAGTTGTCAGTTCATAGTTCTCAGTTCATAGTTCATAGTTGTCAGTTCATAGTTTACACAAGCTCTTGGTTTTCTATTACCTTAATTTGGTTAATCAGGTGGAATGTGAAGCACACGCAAATCCTATAAGGCATACTACTTGAACCCCAAACCAGAACGTCTTGCTGAATTTATTTCTTGGTGTTTTTGGGTTATGTATAGTAGTATGGTCGATTAGTTGAGTCTAACCACTTATACTCTATAAGTTATTTTGTTTCTTTCCTCAAAATAAAAAAGGCAACCCGAAGGTTGCCTATATATAAAAAATTCGACAAATACAGTTTTTAACTGATGCTCTCTTAGGGTTTTTAGTTATGCATTCAAGTTTGCTCAACTCTGATAATCAGCAATTTACAATCCTGTATAGCTATCGGGATCTTATTCGATGAATTGTAAAAAACTATGAACTGATAAGCAGATTTTTATTAGAATTTTGCGAAGAAAAAATCACTCAATTTTTATAAATTTTTCAGCAGAAGAACGCCAGCCTTGCCCTTCTATTTGTATCAAGTAAGTGCCAGTGTTCAGTTTTGATGTCTGCAAATTAATTTGATTGACACCTTCCAAGACTTCAATATCTCTTTGCACAACCACTTTACCCGCTACATTCATTATAATGGCGGTTGCATCGGTATCTTTACCGGAATAGAAACGCATACTCACGTCATTATTCCGCACAGGGTTCGGAAAAACATCTAGCGTACCTATATTATCTTCAATACAAGTAGTTTGCACCTGAATAACATCCGAATATTCTGTCAGACCATCTTGGTCAACCTGCTTCAAGCGATAATAATTATCCGAAGAAAGCATGGTGTAATCCGAAAAAGTATAGCTTTGAAGCGTGGTCGAATTGCCGGCGGCAGTCACTTCTCCAATATCTTTAAAGTCACTGCCATTGATACTCCGTTGAATGACTACATGGGAAGTATTTATTTCGCTGGCTGTTTCCCATGACAAGTCAATCCGGCAACCATCTGTCACTCCCTCAAAACTTACCAATTCCATAGGCAGCAAACAACCGGCACAATCCGTAACATTACCGTACAGCGTACCGATAGCATCAAATCGTTGTCCGCTCGACAGTTCGCCTACAAAAGTGGGCGGAAATACCGTTTCGTGCCATTCCAAACCATAACAAGCATTCGGGGTTAAGAGGTCAAAACCAAGCTGCCCTACTCTTATCCATGTATCGGGGGTCAAAAAAGCACCATCGCCTCCCTGCAATTCTATATTATAAGAGACAACCGTATCCAAAGACCCCGTAAGATTGTGCGGAGAATATAATGTAAATCCAAGTAGCCCCGGACCACCCGGCACAAATCCTGTCAATAACTGACTAGTGATAGTGGGGTTCGCAATCGCATCTCTATTATAAGAAAAGCGATAATTTTGCTCGCTCATAAAAAATCCGACATTACCATCGGCAGCCTTTACTTCAATATCTACCAATAGAGTGGAATCATCGCAACCTACTGTATTGAGAAAGCGAACATCATACTCTGCCTGAGCTTGTACATATAGCCCAAACAGCATGAAAATAAATAATGTGTTTACGTGTTTTAATTTAATCATAACTAACTCCATATTTTTGAATGTGAATCAGGAACGACTCATAAATAATGAAAGAACATCGTGCATTTTCAATTCTACAAAACATCAATTTTTTGAACGCATGTTTAAATTTTTATAGATTTAAAATTCAACCATTCAAAATTGCTGTGCGTAATACTTGATGCAAAAAATTTGTTTTCAAATGATTACAATGCCTGTTCCTGTTTTTGCCTGAATGATAATCAAATACTGGTTGGGTAGTCGTTGTAAGTACAGGATTTAGAGTAGTTAAGACAATTAGTTATCCCCATGAAATGTGACAACTATTTGAGGTTTTTCTTTTCGTAAAAAAATAAAAAAGAGAGTATTTTAAAGTATAATCAATTGATAATCAATTACTAATTATTATTTTTAAAATAAAAAAACGTGACAATTGTTGTGCTAATGAGTTGGCGAGAGACTAAGTTGATAAGCTAAGAGTAGGTTTAAGAATTTTGAAAATTTAAGGGCAAGCCACTAATTTAAGGAGAGAACAAAAGACCAAATTATACGCTATTTAGTGCCTAAATCGTGAATTTGATAAAAATGAGTGGATTTTGAATTTTGAATGAGTGAATTTTGAATGAGCGAATGAGTGAATAATTAATGCGCCAATGTCATAATGTTACAATGCGATAATTCAGAAACATTAGTACATTTTAGCATTATTTCGTTAGAAAAATTCACTCATTCACTCATTCAAAAATCAAAAATCAAAACAAACTCACCTGCTTGCCGAAAGACATAGGGTTTTCGAGCATAAGCAAATCTTTTTTGATTTCGATACCGCCATTATAGCCGATTAAATCGCCGCTAATTCCGATGACCCGATGGCAGGGGGCGATAATCGGAATCGGATTTTGATTGCAAGCACCACCTACGGCACGGACGGCTTTTCTATCGCCGATTTTCATGGCAATTTTCAAATAAGAAGTCGTTTGTCCGTATGGAATTTCCAACAATTCCCGCCACACCTCGCGTTGAAAATCCGTACCACGAAAAGTCGTTTTTACCGTAAAAAACGTCCGCTTTTTCGTAAAATATTCTTCTAATTGCTCAAAACATTCATCCAGACACGGAGGTACATTACCGCGTACCGCATGCAGAGGCAATTCCCGATGATATTTGATTTCAGTAACTCCTTCCGATACACTGCCCGTAATTTTGAGCAATCCTATCGGCGAATCAAACCAAGCAGATTGAGTCATAACAATGAGTGAATGAGTGTATTTTGAATGAATTAATTTGGCGTTATTAGTGATTAACCAATCACGAATTAACTAATTACATTCAAAATTTAGCCGAGGCAAGCCAAAGGCATTGCGTTATCTTAGCCACCAAACAAACCCGGCAATTCCATTCCCGGAGGCAGGATGCTCGACATCGCACTTTTCGCTTCTTCTCCTGCTTTGATTTTGGCTTCCTCCGTCATGCGATTGAAAGCCGTGATGAGCAAATCTTCGAGTTCTTCGGCATTTTCGGGCGAGAGCAAATCATCTGTGATATTAATACTCGTAACCACCTGATTGGCATTAGCGAGTATTTTGACTCTGCCGCCTCCGGCTTCGCCATCCACCATGATGCCGTCGAGTTTTCTCTGCATGTCTTCCTGCATGCCTTTAAATTGGTCTAACATAATAATAATTCTTAAATATTGAAATGATACAATGATACAATGATGCAATGCTATAATGCTAGTATTACAGCATTATAGCAGGCGACCCGTTCAAGTTTGCTCAACTTTGATAATCAGTAATTTACAATCCCGTACCGATAGCTATCGGTATCGGGATGTTATTCAATGAATTGTAAAAAACTATGAACTGGCAACTATGAACTGATAGCCTTATAGCATTATATTATAGGCGCTCCATCACTGTGTTACATTTGTCGCAAGTGCGAAGCGATTCTGAGTTCATAAAATTATTCATCACAACGGGCAATTGATTCACAATATCCGTCATTTCAAAGGTATCTTCATGAAGCTTATGGTTGCAATTTTCGCAAAACCACATCAATTTATCCACCTCATCTGCTTTGCGATAACGCTCAATGACCAAACCAATCGTATTGGCAGGACGCTGTGGCGAATGTGGAATACGCGGCGGTAGCAAAAACATCTCCCCTTCCCGGATTTGAACATCTTCGGGTGTGCCGTCTTCATTGATAATTTTCAGTGTAATATCGCCTTCTATTTGGTAAAAAAGTTCTTCACCGTCTTCAAAATGATAGTCTTTTCTGCCATTTGGTCCACCGACGACCATGACGATATAATCATCATTTTCGAGGTAAACCTGTTTATTGCCCACAGGAGGTTTGAGGAGGTGACGGTGTTCGTCTACCCATCCTTTCAAATTAAATGGTTTGCGAATTGCCATAGTGAATGAAGTCTAAGTCAAAGTTTAAGTTCATTTTGATATAAATAATTGATTATCAAATTTTTATGTTAAAATAAACTTAAACTCAAACGTGTATTAGGTATTTTTTAATTTGTTTTTTTGCAAATTACAAACACTTTTGCGCTTTTTAAAATTGCAAAGTCCTAAATTCGCATTTCAATAGAAATTTTGCGCTCATCTATACTATAAGGTGAAAATCGTTATTGTAATGTAAAATGTAAAATAATAAATGTAAAATGTAAAAGTGTATAACGTGAATATTTTTTATAAAAAACTAATGTACAATAATTTATAAATAAAATAATTTTACATTGCAATAATGTTTTCACATTTTGTACTTTTCATATTTTAATACAGATGAGCGAAATTTCGACTTCAAGTTCAGTTCACTTTAAACTTAAACTTAAACTTAAACTTAAACTTAAACTTAAACTTATCCATGAATATCAATTTAACAGGAAAAAATGCTTTTGTAGGTGGTAGCAGCAAAGGCATCGGCAGGGCAGTGGCGGAGTCATTGGCAGAATTGGGCGCAAGAGTGACCCTCGTTTCGCGTAGCAAAGATAAATTAAAAGCCGCAATTGGAAAATTGCCAACTCCTGCAAATCAGCAGCACGATTATCGCGTCATTGATTTTTCGGATAGTGATAATGTGAAAGCCAATATCGAGGCATTGACCCAAGACCGCCCGATTCATATTTTGATAAATAATACAGGCGGACCACCGGGCGGCTTGATACATCAGGCTGAACCCGAAGCATTTATACGTGCATTTCACAATCATGTGATTTGCAATCAGGTATTGACCCAAGCCGTCATTGAAGGTATGAAAACATCGGATTACGGGCGCATTATCAATATTATTTCGACTTCTGTGAAGCAACCGATTCCGGGCTTGGGTGTGTCGAATACCACACGCGGTGCAGTGGCAAATTGGTCAAAAACAATGGCTAACGAACTCGGTGCTTTCGGCATCACCGTCAACAATCTTTTGCCCGGTTTTACGGCTACGGGGCGTTTGGATGAGATAGTTGCCGCTAAAGCGAAAAAGGAAAATAAAAGCATCCCTGAAATGACGGAAATCATGAAATCCTACGTTCCGATGCAGCGATTTGGCAGCCCAAAAGAAATTGCAGACGTAGTGGCATTTTTGGCATCGCCGGCAGCATCGTACATTACAGGTACGAACATCACCGTTGATGGCGGAAGAACAAAATCTTGGTAATCCGGGTAGCGAGTAGCGAGTCATTTTACTCGAAACTCGCAAACTCGAAACTCAAAACATGGAGTGGTATATTTATCCTTTGGTGGTCTTTGCGGGTATGGTCGCGGGTTTTATCAATACGCTGGCAGGTAGTGGTTCGGCGATTACCTTGGGGGTCTTATTGTTTTTGGGACTCCCGGCAGATATGGCAAATGGTACAAATCGTGTCGGGGTTGTAGCTTTGGGTTTGGGTTCTATATCGGCACTCAAACGGAAGCAGGTGATGCCTTTGCTGGCTAAAGCGCAATACATCCTGTGGGCTTCGCTTGCAGGGGCATTGACGGGGGCAATGGTCGTGGTCGAAATCAATGAAGCAGCACTCGAAAAAGTCATCGGTGGCTTGATGATTGTCTTGCTTTTTGTGGTCTTATTCAATCCAAAACGCTGGTTGCAAGATAGCGCACAAGCACTTACGCGACCTACTCTGCCGCACATTCTGTTGTTTTTTGCCGTTGGTTTTTATGGTGGTTTTATACAGATGGGTTATGGGATATTTTTCCTTGCGGCGGCGGTTTTAGTAGCGCGTTTTAGCTTGATTGATTCGAATATTATCAAGATACTTGTCACATTTATATTTGCCGTTCCGGTCTTGGGTATTTTTATTTGGCATGGTGATGTACAGTGGGATTTGGGGCTGACATTGGCACTGGGACAGGCAGTTGGGGGTTGGGTGGCAGCCCGTTATGCACTCGGACATCCGCAGGCAAGTATCTGGATTCGGCGTTTGTTGATTATTATGATTCTCACCGTTATCATCAAAATATTTTTCGTAAACTAAGTAGCAATTGGACTTTGGACAGAATGGGAATTAGGGAACTGGGAAATTAGGTTTAAAATTGCAACTCATTGATAATCAATTGTTTGTCAATTAAATAGTGTGTTCGCCAAATTAGATATTAGATGTTTTTAATTAAAAATTATTGAAAATTATAATTTGGATTAATCTGAAATTTAATTATTTACAAAAATAAAAATAAATAAATTACTCGCGTTTGATTTGTAATTTTTAATTTGGCGAACATAAACTCATTTGTTTTGCGTTAAAAACGAATTATACCGTTCACCGTCAGCCATCTACCGTTCACCGTCTACCGTTTATAACCATTTCTGTTCCTTGTACCATTCAATCGTCCGTTTCAATCCCTCCTTCAATGGCATAGTAGGCGTATAGCCAAACTCCCGTATCGCCTTTTCCGAACTACACGACCACGAATCGCGTGTCATCTCTTGCGCCTTTTCAACAGTAAGCGTAGGCGGTTTTTTGCCAAATTGTCCAAAAAATTGCGAAATCCCACCCACAACATATAAGAGTCCATGCGGCAATCGAATTTTAAAAGGTTTTACACCCAATAAATCAGCTATTTGCAAACTCAATTCAGAGTAAGCATACTCTGCTTGTGAAGAACCGAGAAAGTAGGTTTGCCCACTTGTTTTGTCAGAAGTCGCAGCGAGCAACATACCGTTTACCAAATCATCTACATACACCAAACTGAGATATTTTTCTGTAAACCCAACCTGCGCCATCAATCGTTTTTGGAGTGTTTTAAATAATAATAAAACCTCTGTATCACGCGGACCATAAACTACCGGCGGACGTACCAGCGTAATCGGCAAATCATTCATATAGGTCTTTGCCAATTGCTCTTGTTCCACTTTACTTCTGCCATAGGTGCTGACGGGGGCAGAGGGCATATCTTCCGTAACAGGCGTTCCTTTTACAGTAGGTCTGCTTGCTGCAAGGCTACTTGTCATCACGATTTTTCGGATATTGGGATTACCCTTTGCGGCTTCGAGTACATGGCGCGTAGTTTCTACATTTCCTTTATAAAATAATTCAGGCTTTTTGGCAGCAACTACACCTGCGATATGGAAAATATAATTAGCATCCTCAACAACACTTTTTAGAGCATCCACATCCGTCAACCCACAATCATAAAACTCCACATCTAAATCCTTTACCCAACGCAGATTACTGCTTTTACGAACAATACATTTTACCCGATACCCTTCGCGCAATAAAAGTTCCACCAAATGACTTCCCACAAAACCATTCGCGCCTGTAACCGCCGCTATGGGCGCATTTTCCATTATTTTCAACATTTTTTACATAAATTATGATTACATAAAACAAATAAAAGGAACTAACAATATTAATGCGTCAATGCGATAGTCAATGTCTTCATCAAATTTTGAATTATGAATTTTGAAGAACAAATAAATTTAAAATTTACTTTGTTTTTTATTGATAATTAAAATTTAACAAATTAAATATTTTTCCATTGTTCAAAATTTTTCATTCATCCCGATAATTATCGGGACAAAATTGGCAAACACATTAAATCAATTACTTACGATTTAAAACCGAATTTCCCAGTTACCTAATTTCCAAAATGTCCAAAGTCCAGTTCATTACACAGTAAAAAAAATATTCAATCACACAATTTTACAATCACACAATCACACAATCATTTTAATCAAAAAATCCTAAAATCCTGCTACGATTTGGAAGCGATATTGTAGAGTTGTTATTTGTGTGGTGGTATTGCGAATTAAGCCGATGTCGCTTTGTACTTTGAGTGGATGTCCGTTGATATATTTTGAAATGCCGACGAGATATTCGCGGCTTCCGCTAGCTGTTTTAGCACCAATTGGCTCAACCATACTATATCGGAAGGCAAATTCATAATTATTTTTCAGCAAATAACCACCTTGTAGATAAAGTCCTGTGGCTTCGTGAAAGCCCAAATCACCATGCGTTGCACTACGCATGGCAAATGCGCTGTTTGCCGAAAAACCTTTATATTTGAATACGGCATCCACAAGGAAGGTAAAGAGACTGCTGTTTAGCAGATTGCCCTCATTATCAGTGAGAAAACGCCCTGCATTGCCTCTTTGACGGGCAGCATTGTGGTTGAAGTCAAAGGTGGCACCTATCGCGAGTTTTGGGCTGGGTTCGCGTTTGAAATCAGTGTTGAAGACTTCGTTAAATTTGCCGAAGGGCTGCACTTCCAGTCGCGCCATGTATTGAAAACCGCCGCTATTATTGGTGACGATATTGTGTCCGTTGCCGAGTGTCCAGCGTAGTTGTGGACGGATGATAAATTTTTTGCCATAGCTACCGAGTAATTGGATGCCTATATCCCGATTATAATTGAACATGCTGTTGAATTGGCTTTTATTGACCAATTGCATAGCAAAACCCGGCAAAAATCCTTCATACGAACCTCTGGTTCTTTCTTGCCCGACCCAGAGTTCAAAATTGGGATGAAACTTCCATTGGAGAGCAGCATCAAGCAGGACTTTTCCGGTGAAACCCTCTTGCTGGGCGGTGGCATCAAGACCGCTTCGGAGTTCGGGGGCTGCCAGCACCGGCTGGAAATGATAACGAAGTTTGGGCGAATATATCCAACCCGTAAAATTGAGTCGCGCACGTTGCACACCGGCATTGGATGTCCATTTACTATTGTCTGTCAAGGATTTAGATACTGTATATATCGGCTGAAACCACACGCGCAAGCGCATATGTGCGCTCGAATCTGCTGCAGTTATGCGGATGCCATCGCCTTGTTTGAGACTGACTTTAGGAGCATCTTTTGCTTGGAGAGTTGAAATGTGCAAACGCACAGGCTCGTCCGATTTGGCGGTGACAACTCTGATGCTGTCTCCTTGTTTGATGGTAATTTTGGGACTGTTTTGAGCGTTAAGGGTGATTGAAAAGAAGAATAAGTAAAGTAATGAAATTCTTTTCATTGTATGGTTTTATGCAGAAATCAGACCTCTGAAAAATGAAAGTAGTCTGCCTTTCTGAACTCTTAAAAATAAGTAAATGACCTTACGCAGTAACTTATCGGCAGTCCGCAGTTCAAGGTCAAATAAACTCGCGTTCAACTGCGGACTGCCGACCGAAAGACTGCGGACACGTTTGCACATTTTTCATCGAATCAGTGTAGTATGTCCCTTATACGGTAATACCGAACCATCCACAAACCGCACTTCTGCATACCAGACGAATACTGCCGACCCCATTTCCTGTCCTCTATATGAGCCATCCCAGCCCGTTTCTTTATTATTCATGGCTGTATCTCTGTTTTCAAAGACCAACTCGCCCCAAGGGTCAAATATCTGAAAGACGACGACACGCTCGGCAGCCGCACCACCTTGCACATATAAAACATCATTGAAACCATCAGCATTTGGCGTAAAGGCATTGGCGACAAAAACGGGTTGTTCTTTATTGATAAATACGCGAATATCGTCGGTCGCTATACAGCCGTTTTCGTTTTCGATGGTAACGGTGTACATGATTTGATTTAAAGGACGTGCCTGTGGTGTCGGGCAATCTGTACAACTCAAATTCAACTCCGGCGAAAAGGAGGACCATGTGTAAATATAATCAGCAGAATCACTCGGTACAGCTTCCAGAGTGATAGAATCTCCGAAAATGAGTTGGATGTCTTCTCCGGCATCTACGGTCAATTCGGGTGGCTCTACTATGGTGACTGTGCCTTGTGCCGTACATTCTCCGGTAAAATCCGTCGCATAGACAGTGTACTCGCCTCCGGGCAATCCAATAAAAATATTTCCTTGTGTAAAATTCTCATTATCAATGCTGTATAAATATGGTGGTGTGCCGCCCCCTGCGTTGAGGCTAATCGTTCCGTTGGTATCTCCGAAGCAATCAAGTGTGCTTCCTGCACCTGTTACAGAAACCGATTCGGTTGGCTCATTGATGATGAGCGAATCTATCATCTGACAAGCATTATCATCTGTAACGGTGACGGTGTATGTACCTGCGGTGAGTTCATTGATTTGGGTGGATTGCTGCATATTGGTATCATCCCATTGATAGAAATAGCTGCCTGTACCACCTGCTGCGGCTACGCTTGCTGTGCCTGTTGCCGTACCATTACAAAGAATGTCTTCGCCTGTGAGTTCAAGACTTATTGGTGCAGGCTGGGTGATTATTACTTCTTCGGCTTTCATACAGCCATTGGCATCTGTGATGATGACTTGGTAAGTACCGGCATTGAGATTGGAGGCAGTGGGCGTGGTTTGATTGCCTGCATTGGCGTTCCATTGGTAGGTAATAGGCTCTATACCTTCGGCAATGACACTCGCCTCGCCATCTCCCGCACCAAAACAGGATACATTTGTAACGGTCACACCAATTTGAATATCGGCTTCTGATATTACTTCTATGCTTTCCATGATTTCGCAGCCATTGGCATCTGTAACGGTGACGGTATAGGTTCCGGCATTGAGGGTAGTGGCAGTAGGTGTGTTTTGACCGTCAGACCAAGCGTAGGTGTAGTTGCCCGTTCCATTAGAAGCGGTAACGGTAGCTGTGCCGTTGTCTCCTTCACAACTTTCGGTGGTCGAATCCAAGATTAGCGTGAGTGCATCGGGTTCGTTAATTATAAGCTCTTGATTGGCAGTACAATTATTGTCATCATTTACATAAACAGTATAGGTACCTGCGGCTAAATTTTCAAATATATTATTATTTTGAAAATTTATATTATCCAAACTATAAGTATAATTTGATGTTCCACCTGAAGCAGAAAGGCTAATTGTAGCGTCATTATTTCCATTACACAAAATATCAGTCGGTGTAGCGGTCAGGCTAATGGCAGCAGGTTCGGTGATGCTGCTTTGGGCGGTGGCTGTACAGCCATTGGCATCGGTTACGGTGAGGGTATAGCTTCCGGCAATTGCGCTAATATCGGCGGTATTCATGCCATTGTCCCATGTGTATATGTAGCTACCTGTACCCCCAAAAACGGTGCTGCTAATAGTCCCTTCCATACCTGCACAAAGCGCATTGGTCGGTGTCAGCAAATCAATTGTCAATTCGTCCGGTTCGGCTATATCCAAGCTGACGACTTCGCTGCATCCGCCACCATCTGTAATTGTAACAGTGTAGATGCCACCCGCCAAATCAATCGCCGTAGGCGTAGTTTGTACGGGTGTGGTATTCCAAAGGTAAGTGTAAGGTTGTGTACCGGAAGTAATTTCGACACTAGCTGTAGCATCGGTATCGCCAAAGCAATTGAGTGGTATTATGTTAGTTGTAAACTCAAGCGAACTTAATTCGGGGACATCCACTTGTCCGGTGGCTTGGCAGCTATTGGCATCGGTTACGGTGACGATGTATGTGCCAAGTGCCAGACCTACGGCGGTTGGTCCGTTTTGGTTGGAAGCATTGCTATCCCATAGATAGGTATAAGGTGTTGTACCGTTATTTGCAGTGATAGTGGCTGTGCCGTCTGTACCGCCATTACAACTTGCGGCTGTATTGGACGACATTAGCGTGATAGCATCTGCCTCGCCTATCATAAGTTCTTGGTTATCAGAACAATTATTAGCGTCATTTACAATGAGTGAGTATGCACCTGTTGGCAAATTTTCAAAAATATTATTAGTCTGAAAAGTCGTACCACCATCAATACTGTATTGGTAAGGAGCTATCCCGCCGGAGGCGATTATGGTGATTGTGCCATCGTCACTACCATTACACAAAGCATCGCTAGGTGTAGCGGTGAAGCTAAAAGCAGCAGGGGCGGTGAGAGTAGTTTGTGCAGTGGCAGTGCAGCCATTATTATCAGTAACGGTGAGGATATAGGTTCCGGCAGTGGGGCTAATATCGGGGGTATTCATGCCATTGTCCCATGAGTAGGTATATGTGCCTGTTCCACCTGCAACACTGCTGTTGATAGTACCGTTTTCACCTGCACAAAGGGCATTTGTTGATGTCAAATTGACTGTCAATTCATCCGGTTCGGTGATGTCTATACTTGTGATTTCGCTACATCCGCCGCCGTCTGTAATCGTGATGGTGTATGTGCCGCTTGGGAGGTCGGTAGCAACCGGAGTGTTTTGTGGTGGATTGGTGTTCCATGTGTAATTGAAAGGCTGGGTACCGGAAGTGATTTCGACAGTAGCAGTACCGTTGGTATCGCCAAAGCAGTTGAGTGGCGTTGCGTCAGTTGTAAATTCGATTGAACTGAGTTCGGGAACATCCACTTGGTCGGTAGCAGTGCAGCCGTTGGCATCGCTTACGGTGATATTATACGAACCGAAGGCTAAACCTACGGCGGTTGGTCCGTTTTGGTTGGAGGCATTGCTATCCCATAGATAGGTATAAGGTGTTGCACCGTTATTTGCGGTGATAGTGGCTGTGCCGTCTGTACCGCCGTTGCAACTTGCGGCTGTATTGGAGGAGTTGAGTATTATTGCGCCGGGTTCGTCTACGGTGACTTGGGTGGTGGCTTCGCAATTATTGGCATCTGTAAGGGTGACGGTGTATGTACCTGCTGCAAGTCCTGTGGCGGTTTGGGTGTTTTGATTACCGGCATTGGCATCCCATGTGTAGGCGAATGAAGGTGTACCTCCCATCGGTGTGACGGTAGCTGTACCGTCTGCACTGCCATTGCAGAGTGCGGATGTAAACGAGGGCATTAGCGTGATTGCCGGAGGTTCTTGGATGGTAAGGCTGGCAGAAACTTCGCAGCCATTAGCATCATTTACTATGAGTGGATAGGTAGCAGCCGTTAGATTTTCAAAAGTATTATTGGTTTGAAAATTAGTACCATCAATACTGTATTCGTAATCAGTCGTTCCGCCGGAGGCATCAAAAGTTATACTTGCATCATTTTCACCATTACAAGAAATTGCATTTATACTAATTGAAAATTGTAAAGAATCGGGTTGGTTGATGGTAATAATTTGTGTGGTAGCACAGCCTGCATTATCTGTGATACTGACATTGTATGTACCTGCTTGCAAATCCATGAATGTTCCAGAAGGGGATATAGTGCCGGGAATTTGAAAGGTATATGGCTGAGTACCACTTGTCGCGGAGACGGTGAATTGACCATCATTTCCACCAAAACAAGTCGCATTTTGTGTGTCGTCAATATTGCCGGTAAGAGCGCATCCTACCAATACTGCCGTACAATCCAAGATAGCGGAAAGTGTACCACAACCGCCGCCGTTAGTACCTTGTACTTCTATACTGACCACTTGCCCATCGGCCAAACCTGTGACGGTGTGTGATGTACCGCCGTTGGCAGCTACCCAAGCTGCACCATCTACACTGACTTCGTAATCCGTTGCACCCGCAACAGCATCCCATGAGAAGGTGACTTGACCATTGGCAGAATTATCGCAGCTAATGACGGGGGCAGGTAGTGAAGAGTTGACATTGATGGTCACTTCATCTTGTGTAGTACAGCCGTAAGTATCGAAAGCAGTGACGGTGTAAGTCGTAGTCGTAGTAGGGGAGAGGTCAACATTGGGAAGGTTGGGATTGGAAACGCCGTCGGCAGGTTCCCAAAGATAGCCTATGGAATAAATAGGCGGCAGGGTCATTGACCAACTATTTAGTGTACCTACAAAACCGTTGGAATCATCAGATACTTGTAGTGTCCAAACACCATTCATATCGGCACCATAGATGTCTTCCCAGGGAGATTCGGGCAGGAAATCTCCGGTGAACGGTGCATCGGCTGTGCCAAGTCCTTCAATTGGGGTAACGGATGTGGGGGTGAAACAGGTTTGGGTATAGTTGTCGCCACTGCCGCCATTATCTCTGGAAAGCGCAATGAACAGACCACTTGGCGAAATGAGGAAAATATCCAAATCGGCATCCCAACCATGTGTAATATCCAGACAGACGGAGAGGATGGAACCTTCGCTAACTTGTTCGGGGATAGCACCGAGTATTTCGATATTGGACAGGGCAGGGTTGACGGCATCGCCATCGGAGATAGCCATAGTTTGATTGTTGGTAAATGTCACACTTTCAGGGAGTTGTATGGGAAGCGTGGCATCGTATTCCATGCTTTCTCCTTCGCATATGGTGACATCATTGCCAAGATCGGGCGGTATGAGTTGATTGTCGTTGATATAAATAGCAAAGGTATCTCTACCGCAAATATTTGTTTTTACATCAATAAAAATAGCTTCCAAACCCTCTGCTATTCCATCTTCAATGGGGTTGAAAAATAGGGAGAGTGTATCTTCTCCTGCGGGAATAAAGGCATTGAGTGGTACGGGGTCATAATCTATACCGTTTTGGGCGACACCGTATATATTGTAGTCCAATGGAAGGTCGGCTTCGGCAGGGATGCCAAGTGCAAATTCAATCACTGCACCTACACAGCCTTCTATCATCGTGGAGTCGGCAGCAAAGGTATTGACGCTGATATTGAGGGCATCTGTACCAAAACTACCCGAAGCAAGAAAGACCGCAGAATCAAAGACATCATCACCGGCATCAGCAACCGCGATTTTTATGTCGTAGGTATCGCAAGGCACGACAATCGCAGAGGCTTCGAGTGGTATGGTGAAACCATCGTACTCTACGGTGGCACCGCCTAGATTGGATTGGTAAAAGGCGGAGTTGGTGACAGCGTTGACGTTATTGATGGAGACAGGGGTGAATCCGTCGGGAAGAAAGGCAATATTTTCGGCATTATTTGAGAAGGGTCCATTGATGCCCGGTCCGCTGATAAAGAAACCGAATACATCATTGAAAGTACTTCCATATGGTGGTGCAAATTCGGGATATTCATCTGATGCCCAGACATATGTGAAGCGTACGATGGTGTCGAAAGGAATAAATCTAATTTCATATATCGCCGGGTCATTTATCGCAGGATTGGAAATTAATTGCTCCAAATCTTCTTCGCCTTGGAGCAAATTTTCACCGGAAATGTTTGTTTCAGTATTAGGTCCGATAGCATTCATAGCATCGCCCGTAGTCAATAAAATTCCTCTGTCGAGTCCAATATTAGAATTTTCACCCTCAAAAAAACCAACAGCATTATCTGCTCCGTTGTATGAAATATCCAAAACTTCTACTCCGCCACCAAAGAAGAAATTTTCAAGTATTATTTCAGGGTCAAAAGGTGGCGTATCGCCTGATGTGACTTCCAACTGGGCGTGCATCAATGTGTGAAAACACAAGAACAGCAAAGTGTTGAGTAGGTGTTTGTACATGTTTATCATATCGTCAGTGATTTCTGCTACGGGGTGGGTGAATTAGCTAGGCTTTGGACATTGGGGAATTAGAAAATTGCTAAAACATTGTGACTCATGTAGAAAATCAGGTGGAATACAGATTGATTTTTATTTTAAATTGGGATAAAACACTGATAATCAATCCTATAAGGTTTTCGAAAACCTTATAGGATTTGGACTTGCTTCAGATTCCACCTGATTTCCTACATGAGCC
>CALCMV010000300.1 GCA_937967535.1 uncultured Saprospiraceae bacterium | reverse complement strand
TCAAGGTAATGATGGTGACTGTGAGTACATTGAGTTATTCAATTCTTACAGCAATGCCATTACATTAGATGCGAATACAACATTAGAATTAAGCAACGGTGCTTCATTTACTTTTCCTGCGGGAACGACAATCGCACCGGGTGAATATATTATTATTGCTATCAACCCAACGGGCTTTGGTACATGTACATGGGCAACGCCTCCACCTGCGGGTACGCAGATTTTCGGACCTACCAGTGGTAGCTTGTCCAATAGCGGTGAGAGTGTTGATATCACCCTTGCTTGTGCAAGCAATCCTGCGGTTGATTTCACGCAATCTGTTGCTTTTAGTGATGGTGCTACGCCAACTGCCGGAGGACAAGGAGATGCTGTTTACTATCCTCTGGACGGTACCGGTCCGCTTGCGGGCGCACCAACTCCGGGTTCGGGTGATTGTGCAGGCTGTGCAATGACAGAGTTCCTTTGTGAAACAGTAGCTTGTGCAATTGAGGCTGATTTGATGGCTGCTCCTGCCCCACCAACAGTCACAGAAAGTACTTGTCAAGCAGATGGTACAACAGTTGACGGTGGAGTTATTGACCCGATTACCTGTCCTGCGGGTGCGACTGCCGAGTACTCTACTGATGGTGGTGCAACTTGGGCAGCGACTGTTCCCGCTTACGACCAAACTACCGCTATCACTGTTACGGTACGTTGTCTTTGCGATGAAGATATGACCACTGCCAGTCCTACGGCTGAAGTGATAACTGTACCGGGTATGTGTGTATCAACTTGTGCAGTTGAGGCTGATTTGATGGCTGCTCCTGCCCCACCAACAGTCACAGAAAGTACTTGTCAAGCAGACGGTACAACAGTTGACGGTGGAGTTATTGACCCGATTACCTGTCCTGTGGGTGCAACTGCCGAGTATTCTACTGATGGTGGTACGACTTGGGCAGCGACTGTTCCTACTTATGACCAAACCAATCCAATAACCGTAACTGTACGTTGTCTTTGTGATGAAGATATGATGACTGCAAGCCCTACGGCTGAAGTGGCAACTGTACCGGGTATGTGTATGTCTCCTGTTTGTGAGATTACAGACTTGGTGGTAACACCAACGGCTTGTGACCCTGCTGATGATACTTATGATTTAGATATTGGATTTACAGTGACCGACCCGGGACCTTCGGGCATGTTTAATGTAGATGTATGTGGTACGGCTTTCGGTCCGTTTTCTTATGCTGCTGATGTGCCTTTGAATATCCCGAATCTACCTGCCGATGGTACAATGGCATGTACCGTAACGGTTACTGATGTAGATAATGCCGGAGGTACGGTCACGCCTGCTATGGCATTATACGTATCATTTGTGCCGGATGGTACAGGTGCCGGAGGTGGTATTGATGAGTGTGCAACGGAGAGCGTGACGATTCACAATTTCTCTACGGATGCTGCCGGATGTGTGGATGTTGACATTTCAGGTTATCAATTAGAAGATAATGTCGGTGTATTTTATACCTTCCCTGCGGGTACAATTGTTCCTGCGGGTGGCTCATTGACCATTACTATTGACCAAATAAATACATGTAGCGGAACAGTTGGTGCAGGTGATGGTGGTGGTTCGCAATTTGGCAATGGTGCTGATAATGTCAATTTATTAGACCCGGCAAGTGCTGTTATTGATATGTCAGGTACTGTTGATGGAAGTCCCGGCGAAGAATTTGAAAGCCCTGCCCTGACCGCCGCAGGTGGTGCGGGTAGTGCTGTCTGTACAGCCGATGCTTGTAGTGCAGCTATGGATTATGATGCGCCTGTTTCGTGTCTCGCACCTGCAGAATGTACGCTTGTACTTTCTCCCGAAACAGTCGTTTGTGATGCCGAAACCGCAGGTACAGATACTTACACCGTTTCTATTCCATTTGATAATGGTACAGAAGGTACGCCCGGTTCCGGTGGTTACACTGTGGTGACTTCCGGTACACTTGGTGGTGATAATCCAATGGTCGTTCAGATGGGTACGATTACCATCACTTTTACCGAAGGTGCGCCATACGATTATAGCATTACAGGTATTGCAGGAACGGGTGCTAATGAACTTTGTGATTTTGCAATTTCAGGTGCATCGCCGATGTGCGACCCTGCACCTGCATGTACATTGGTACTTTCTCCCGAAACAGTCGTGTGTGATGCCGAAACCGCAGGTACGGATACTTACACCGTTTCTATTCCATTTGATAATGGTGCGGAAGCTACACCCGGTCCCGGTGGTTATACTGTGGTGACTTCCGGTACACTTGGTGGTGATAACCCAATGGTCGTTCAGATGGGGACGATTACTATTACTTTCACCGAAGGTGCGCCATACGATTACAGCATTACTGGTATTGCCGGAACGGGTGCTAACGAACTTTGTGATTTTGCGATTTCAGGTGCAGGGCTTGACTGTACCCCGATGGTCTGTGAAGATGAAATCGCAGGTCTGGTCATTGCCGACCCAAGTTGTGACTTGACAGGTATTACAGTTACTGTCACTGATGATATGGGCAATACATTTACTTTTATCACCGATGCCGCAGGTATTTATGATTCCAGCCCGATGGTATTTCCATGTGGCAATTATACTGCTGCATTGACGGGAGGTGTTCCGGCTTGCTACACAGGAGATGTAGGTCCGAGAGCCTTCGTTATTGACGGCGATACAGCAATGAATGATTCTGATGGTGTTGACTTCGGCGGTATAGCTGACATCCCAACCGTAGGCGAATGGGGCTTGATTATTCTTGCTTTGTTGATGTCTATCGTAGCAGTAGTGGGTATTCGTGAGCGCAAAGCGAGTGAGATTAATGTTTGATAAAATACAAATCACCCTCCTTTAGCCGAGGCGAAATTCCATCAGAATTGATGTGAAATAAATAAAAAAGCCCGTTAAGTAATCGCTTAACGGGCTTTTTTATTGCGGTTTTTTTACATTTAATAAGATTAATGCACCATATAATTTCTTAAATTTGTGCATACACAAAAGTCCATAAAATCAATTGTAGTTAATACAATATTAAATAATTCCGGTTTGATGAATATTTGCTAATTGAATTATTAGGAGTAAAAAACACATTTACTCATTTATTCATTTCATCATCTACTCATTTTACAGGAATTTCCAATCACTATTTGAAAACCACTATATCATGGCAAAGAAAAAACCGAATAAACAGAACAAGCAGCGAAAACAAGCCACAAATACAAACGACAAGCAACCACAACAACAATCTGCTGCTGCCTCGCAGTCAAAGGCAGCAGCTATTCCAAAACGCACATCCGATGGACTATCCTTTGGGGATAGAGCTAAAAATTTTATCAACAATCCATTCGTGCGTTTTTTTGGCATTTTCCTGCTTTTGATGATTCTGTTTTACCGCGTCTTTTACGTTTGGATGTATGAAGACTACCTTGAAAATGTCTTTACCACTGTCAATGCTACCATAGGTAGTGCTTTGATTAATCTTTTCGGGTATGGCACTTCGACGGATGGCGCACTCATTCAGGGTGATTTTGTGATGAACGTAAAACGCGGTTGCGATGCTATTGAGCCGATTGGCTTGGCTTCCTCTATTATACTGGCATATCCTACCGTATTTAAACGCAAATTGCCCGGCTTGCTCATGGGTATTGGCGTTTTATTACTCATCAATCTTGTTCGTATCGTTACACTTTATATGACGGGTATTCACGCACCTAAGTTCTTTGAGGTCATGCACCTTGAAGTCTGGCAATTTATCTTCATCGTACTCGCTGTACTATACAGTATTCTTTGGATTCGATGGGATGGAAAAAAATTGACAGCAGAAAGAAACAGACTTACATAAGAGCATCTTGGTGTTGTAACGTGGTGGTTTTGATTGACTACGACACCACGATAATACTATTTACAAAAATATACGAATAACGGATTAAATTTATAATGCCCTCAAAATCAAGGGAGTATAGATGCAAGGCATTTTGAAAATGTCTTGCATTTACATTGAAAATCAGTATTTTGTCCAACCCGTTATTCGCATAAAATCTAAAACTACACTATGGTATCCGATAAAACTATATTAGCATTTTTTGGAATAGCTATTGGTTTATATTTTTTATTAACTATGGTTATTGTTCCGCCCTTACATCTTGAATATGGTGTTTCTAACATGACCAGAAATATGGCAAGTACCTTCTTTCCAAGTAAGGATATAGAATGGGTAGACAATTTTGCCAATAAGGGAAATGGAGCAGACATCAATGTAAAGGTCATCACCGAAGCCAAAAACCCTCAAACCGGTCAAAAACAACGTTTTCAGGGCGTTGGTAAGCTCACCTCAAGAACCAAAGTTTTAGTTCCCTTACTAATGCTAATTTCTTTGCTTACCGCTACATTTATTACGCTGCCTATGAGTTGGCGCAATAGAATCATTGTTTTGTTACTTGCTGCCTTAGTATTCTTTCTATACATGATTTTCTTATTCAGAATGACCATTAGTTATATAGAAAAAGTAACACAAGGCGTTGATATTACGACCATTACCTTCGGACAAATATTCAATACCAATATTGGTTTTATGACCATCATTCCTGTCATTATATGGGGCTTGGTAACAATTTGGGCAGTAGATTGGAAAAAAGTTTCGGTACAGAATGTCTGAAAAATTGAAATTACTATCCTATCTTTGAGTTCACAAATGAGTAAATGGGTAAATAACAACATGACCCAATATACATGCTGAATCTACCCATTTACTCGTCTATTCATTTACTCATTTCAATCAAATGGATACGCACAATAAAAATACAAAGCAACCCATTGAATATAAAAAAGGCGACAAATACATCGTCCCGCCTCAAGGTTCGCTCGGACTTCTGGCACTCGGTTATCAAGGCTTGGTAGCTTGGCGCAAAGCCCGTACAGAAGCCGCAGAACGCGCCAAACAAAAAGCAGAAGACACAGAAGTAGAGGCAGAAATCATAGAACTACCGGTTGGTACAGATGAATAAACCCTGCCTTTTCCATCCAAAACAATCATTACTTTTAAGTAAAAACGCTTGTCGTCTTCCGTCATATCAATTGTCGTCTGCCGCCAATCGTACACTATCCACCGTACATGAAATCAATTGCAAATAAAATACTCATTATAGGCTGGGGTACAGCCGATTGGAAAATCATTGACCCCATGATAAAAAAGGGACTTCTACCCAATGTAGCAAAGCTCCTCGAAACAGGTGCGCGTGCCAAACTCGGCACCCTCGACCCACCTGTTCCTACTGCCAACTGGACGACCATCAACACCGGCAAAGTTCCTCACAAGCATGGCATACACACCTTTACCCAACCGGGCAAAGATGCCAATACGCCCATCACATCAAAAGAAAGACAAGCCAGTTTTCTATGGGAAATTCTCTCCCGCAATGACATGAAAGCGCATCAGGTCGGGGCAGTAGCCACCTATCCCGTCACCCCCATCAACGGCATATCAGTCGCAGATTTATTTTTTGACCATACAGAAAATGCTGATGCAGAAAATTTGGTATTTCCTGCCGATAAATTTGATGCTTTTAGCGAGATAAAAAAACAAGCCGCCACCGATGCCCAAGCTGAATTTTACGATTGGAATATCGCCTCCGTACAAGATGCCAAAGTACAATTTAACGCATTAAGCACCATAGTAAAAGAATTTTTAGCCCATAGTTTTGCTACCCAAAAAATTGCCTTAGACATTCTTGACAATGAACAATGGAACTGCTTAAATGTCTATTTCAATCGTTTTACCGACATCGTACATACCTTTACTGCCTTTAGTTTTTCCAAAAACAAAGACATTCCAAAACAACTCCATCAAACTTTCAAAGAAGTCCTTTACAAATCTTATCAACTACTCGACAAAATGCTCGGCGAACTGCTCCAAAAAGCAGGCGACGATACCATTATCATGCTGCTCTCACAGGGCGGTTTGATGCCCTACAAAAGCTATATTGACAAACTTACCTTCAACGATTCGACCTACGAATACAACACCCAAGGGCTGCTCATCATGCGCGGCAAAAAAACTTTTGAACGCGAAGAACTCTACGCTGTTACAGGGCTGGACATCACCCCTACTGCAATTGCACTACTCGGACATCCTCTGGCAAAAGACATGGACGGAAAGCCCTTGCTCGCCCAAAGATTCTTCGAGCGTATCAACAAATTCACCGAGAGCTACGAACCCGAAGGCTCAAACGGCAAAGCCAAACAAGGGATTGTCCCCCTCACCATTGATGGTTACGAAAAAAGACTACAACAACTTGGCTATCTGACCGATAAAATTGCCGAAAAACAAGAATACTACAAATCCAGAGTAAAAATTGCTTCCGGCTTCCAACATGAAGTAGTTCCTTTCTTAGAAAAATTATACAAAAAATACCCTAAAAACAGTTGGTACGGTGGGCGTTTGGCAGGCTCATACTTGGCAACCAATCAAATCAAAGAAGCCGTTGATACACTCGACAAAGTGCTTCATATCGGGCATGAAATCCCCGAACTACACATCCTTCGCGGCAATTTATTTCTCATGGAAATGAAATACCGTTCTGCCTCCAAACAGTATGATATTGCAGACAAAAAAGTAGGGAAAATTCCGAATCTATACAGTCAGATAGCCGAAGGCTACGCCAAAATACAGCAATGGAATCTGGCAGAAAAATATTTTGAAAAAGAAGTAAAAATCAACCCGCATCCATCTACATATTTTTCTCTGGCATCAACTTTTCTCCAGCGAAAAATGATACGAAAAGCCATTCCATCACTCGAAAAAACCGTCGAACTCGCCCCCACAATGGCACCTGCATGGTATCATTTGGGCAGTGGACGCATGCAGACAGAAGACTATCAAGGCGCAGCCGATGCCCTCGAAGAAGCCAAAAAATACAACCGCGACCCACGCCTTGCACAGCAGATTCAGCAAGGCTTGGTAGTACTATATCGTGACCGACTCGACCGCAAAGACAAAATCAAAGAAATGCAGGATGCCTACGAAAAAACCATCGGTTCACGCGGTACAATTACCATTGTATCAGGTTTGCCACGCTCCGGAACTTCCATGATGATGCAAATGCTCGTCAATGGCGGTATGGAAGCCTTTACCGACGGCAACCGCGAAGCTGACGACAATAACAAAAAAGGATATTTTGAGCATGATGCCATCAAAGCATTGGCACAAAACAAACAAATACTCACACAAGTCGGCGATAAAGTAGTGAAAATTATTTCGCACCTGCTTCATCATTTGCCCCATGTCTACAAATATAAAATCATATTCATGGACCGCGCTATCGAGGAAGTGATGAACTCCCAACACAAAATGCTCGGCAGACTCGGCAAAGAACGCGGTGAAGATAAAAAGAACTCCATGTCGCTCCTCAAAACTTTTGAGGACAGCCGTAAAAAAGCAATAAACTGGTGCAAAAATCACCCAAAATACGTCGAATATACACTCGTACCCTATCACGATGCCGTCAACGACCCTGTGAAAGCCGCCAAACAAGTCAACGAATTTTTAGGTGGCAATTTGGATGAAATGAAAATGGTGACAGTCGTTGACCCCACCCTTTATCGGGAAAAATCAGAAGAAATCGAAACTACCTAAATTAACGTGAATACAGTACGTGAGTTTTTTTGGTTTATCAAAATGCAAAATTAACGTGACACAAGCGAGACGCATTGTACTTGGGTTCAGAAAACCACGAAACCACAACACTAAAACACCACGAAACCACAACACCACAACACTACGAAACCACAACACCACAAAACTACGAAACTACAAACACAAAAATTATGGCTAAACGATTTGCGAAGAAAATATTATGGATAGGTTGGGATGCTGCTGATTGGAAAGTTATCAATCCGATGATTGAGTTGGGTTATATGCCCAATTTAGAAAAAATGATAAACGAGGGTGTCATGGGCAATCTGGCAACACTCGACCCGCCGATGTCCCCTACCCTATGGACAGCAATGTCTTGCGGCAAACGCCCGTACAAGCATGGTATTCATGGTTTTACAGAAGTAGACCCTTCGGGAGAAGGCGTGCGCCCATCATACATTACATCGCGTAAAGTAAAGGCGATTTGGAATATGATGATGCAAAGCGGCATGAAATGTCATCAAATCGGATGGTGGCCCAGTCACCCTGCCGAACCAACGAATGGCATCTACGTCTCCAACTTTTTTCATAAGGCAAATAAATATAAAAAGAGAGGCAGACCGCAGGAGTGGCCCATGAGCAAAAACAGTGTGCATCCGCCTGAAATGGAAGAGATTTTTGCTGATTTGCGTATCCATCCAAATGAATTGACGGCGGCACACATTGCCCCCTTCATCCGCAATCTGAAAGATATGGATATGAAGGACAAGAAGATGCAGCAGTTGATTAATTCTGTTCGGAAAATCACTGCCGATGCTGCTTGTCTGCAAAATGCCGTTACCTACGTCTTGGAACATTACGACGATTGGGATATGGTTTGTGTGTATTTTGATGCCATTGACCACTACGGACATGGTTTTATGAAATACCATCCGCCGCGTCGTCCGCATATTCCTGAAAAGATTTATAAACATTTCAAAGATGTTGTGGTCAGTGGTTATCAGTACCATGATATGATATTGGGTCGTTTATTGGAAATGGTGGATGATGACACCGTTGTAGTCTTGGTATCTGACCATGGATTTCACCCCGACCACCTGCGTCCCAAGCAACTCCCTATCAAAGAAGAACCCGCCGCACCTGCCCTCGAACACAGTCCATACGGCATTATCGTTGCAAAAGGACCGGGCATTAAGAAGGATGAATTGATTTATGGCGCGAGTTTGATTGATATGTGTCCGACCATGTTGGCGATGTTGGGCTTGCCCGTAGCGCGTGATTTTGATGGCAAGGTCTTGATGAATTTGTTTGAAGAACCGATTGAAGTAGACGTGATTGATTCGTGGGAAGATGTACCCGGCGAATGTGGTCAACATGAAAAAGATGCAGACATAGACCCCGAAGCTGCCAAAGCGGAATTGCAACAATTGATTGATTTGGGCTACATCGAAGACCCCGGACCGAATAAGGAAAATGCCATTGCCCGTACCGAAGAATACAACAAATATTTCTTGGCGCGTTCCTTTGTGAATGGTGGTCGGCAAGAGGATGCCCTGCCGCTTTTTGAGGAATTGTGGGAAGATAATCGCGATAATGCACGTTTCGGGATTCGCTTGGTCAATTGCTATATGGATGTGGGCATGTTGAAGGAGGCGCGAGAGATTGTAGATGCTATTTTTGAATTAAAAATACATGACTCGCCCAACCTGAATGTATTGAGTGGAACGCTCTATTTGCGCGAGAAAAAATACAAAAAGGCAGTCAAAGAATTTGAAAAAGCCTACGAACAAATCCCCAAATCACCGAATATAAATCTGCAACTCGCTCAAGGCTATATGCGCCTCAGCAAATATAAAATGGCGCGAGAGGCTGCCAACCGCGAATTGCATATTAATTACGAAAATCCTGAAGCACACCGTATTTTGGGAGAGATTGATTTGCGGAAAAAAGATTACGAAAAATCTGCCGAACATTTTCTCAACTCACTTGGGCTGCGGTATCACAATCCGCGAGGGCATTATGGGCTTGGTAAGGCATTGTTTGGTATGGAGGATTACGAAAATGCAGCACAAGCCTTAGAGGTTTCTTTGAAAATCTTTCCAAAATTTGAACAGGCACGTCAGTTATTGATTCGTATTTATACTCACAAAATTAAAGACGAGGAAAAAGTCGCAGAATTGGAAAAGGAACACGAAGCAATCATTCAGAGTAGCAAAACGCTGCCAATTGTATCAGGTTATAATCGTGGTGGTTCGACAGTAGTTATGCGAATGTTGGAAATGGGCGGTGCAAAATTATTTACTGACGATGCAAAAAAAGCCGACGAACACAACCCGCATGGTTATTATGAATATAGTAAAAGCTATGATTTGCACCACAATAAAAATTTCGTCAAATTGATTGGTGAAGACCAAATTACGAAATTATACGCGAGTCAATTACCGTTTTTACCGCGTCAAAATAAATATAGAATTGTGTTTGTAGAACGCGATATACAGGAAATTTTGCAGTCGCGTCAGGCTATTAAAGTTGCTCAAAAGAAAGCCAAAGCAGGTAATTTTGATATGATGGCATTCGCCAAACTCGGTATGCGAATGGAACGCATCAATAAATGGCTCGATAATCGCCAAAATCTGGAAGTCTTGCGCTTACAATACAAAGACATTATCGAAAATCCGGCAGCCGCCGCACAGAAAATTGCTGATTTTTATCCTGATTTGAATCTGAATGTAGCGGAAATGGCAAAAGGAGTAGATTTGGAATTGGTGAAGAAGCAAGAGGAAGCTGTGGTGTCCTAATTTTTCAAAATATTTTTTCAAAAAAATACAAAGCCCCCAATCAGAATTACTTGTCAGTAATCCGATTGGGGGCTATTTATTTTGTGTGTCGTTCAATGGCGATTAAAATCTGTATCCTATTGCTAATGTGCTGATTAAGTCTAATTTTGTAATCGCTACATTATTCAAAAAATCATCACTGGCATTCGTATTCTTGGTTATTAAAGCTCTGCCTATACCAAAGTTTAAGTCCAACGAAATTCTTTCATTTTTTGACAGAATTTTGTATCCCAACATAGAACCAACGGCTAATCGTTGTCTTTTGACCTCTTCGGTTCTATCGTCAAGTGTAGCTGTAAACTTGGAGTTTCTAAACTTGGTATATGCCCCTAAGTAAAACTTATCACCACCTGCATTTGGATTGAAGTAATATCTACCTCCGCCAATAAATACAAGACCTTTGCCTTGATATTCGGCTCCATTTACATCAATATTTGACCACGAATAACCAATTCTACCTTCTACACCAAAATTGTCCACAACAATGTATTCGATAGATAAATCAGGGCTGTTGAATATCGCTCCGATGGGATTAACTTTGACTTCTACCTGCGCCATAGCTGCAAGTGACATCATACTCAATAATACAAGAAAAATGCTTTTTTTAATTGAAAAATTCATAATTTAATATTTTATGTTGTTAATAAATAATCAATTGTTTTTGAGGATTTAATGTTTTATATTGTTTGTTGGTATTTTTTCAGGAAACATAGTTTATTCAAAAAACAAATTCGATATCGTATTCAGTATTAGAATAGCAGAAAGTGGGTGCAGGTGATCATTTTTTGAAAAAAATCTAAAAAAAAATCTAAAAAAAA
>CALCMV010000299.1 GCA_937967535.1 uncultured Saprospiraceae bacterium | reverse complement strand
TGTTCCGTATGTATTTGAATAAAAAAGGTGATGTCGCACACCGCGAATTTACGAGCGAAGACCTCTCTATTGCACTCGAACAAAACATTGAAATCCGCAACTAAGTATCGTTCAAATGATAAAAGAACTCCTCGTAGAAGGCACTGACGAAATCAAGGTCATAGCAGAGTTATTCAACACAGAAGGAATAACACGCAATTTTGAGATGACCAATAGCAGTGGCTATCCAAAATTACGAAAAGGATTGCCCACAAAATTAAAAGGATTCAACCACGATGATACATTAGGTATTTTGGTAGATGCTGATGATGCAGTGGCTTCCCGGTGGCAAAGTATCCGTGATGTATTGGGGAAAAACGGGTACGAAGTTCCCAAAGAACTATCTCCCAAAGGCGGTATTTTTCCACATAAAGACGACTTTCCGACAGTCGGCGTTTGGATAATGCCAAATAACGTAGATGAGGGAATGACAGAGGATTTTATACGATTATTGATACGGGAAAATGACCAATTAATTCCCATTGCGCGAGAAGTATTAGACAAAATTAAACAGGAAAAATTAGAGAAATTTAAACCCACCTATCGCTCCAAAGCGTTGATTCATACATGGTTGGCATGGCAAAAAATTCCCGGAACTCCCCTTTGGCAAGCCATTTTCAAAAATTACATTGACACCGACAAACAACTCTGCCGAGATTTCATCGCTTGGTTACAACAATTATTTACAAAATAAAATATCTCCGTAGAGACGCGATTAATCGCGTCTCTACGGAGATATGGACTAAATATGAATTTTTCATCAAAATTAATAGAAGACTCCGTAAATGCCTTTGCCACATTGCCCGGTATTGGCAAAAAAACGGCATTGCGCCTCACCCTGCATTTGCTCAATATGCCGCCCGAAGTGAGTGAGTCACTTTGCGAACCCATATTGAAAATGCGGCAAAACATCCAATTTTGTAGTACCTGTCACAATATTTCTGATGAGACGAAGTGTTCGATTTGTATGGATAAAGGGCGCGATAGGTCGGTGATTTGTGTGGTTGAGAGTATTCGGGATATTATGGCGATTGAAAATACGAATCAGTACAGAGGTTTGTTTCATATTTTGGGCGGTGTGATTTCGCCGATTGAGGGTATCGGACCCGGTGATTTAAATATTAATACCTTGATAGACAGGATAAAAGTCGGTGAAGTAAAAGAAATCATCATGGCAATCAGTCCCACAATAGATGGCGAAACAACGATATTCTATCTCTCCAAACAACTCGCCGAATTGCCTGTAAAAATAAGCACTCTTGCACGCGGCATCTCCTTCGGCGGCGAACTCGAATACGCTGACGAACTCACTCTCGGACGCTCAATCGCCGCAAGGCTTCCTTACGGGAAATAAGTTTAAGTTTAAGTTTAAAAATTATTTTTTTTGAAAAAAAATAATTAACAATTTATAAAATATAAATTTAATTGAAAATTAAATTTTTAAACTTAAACTTAAACTTAAACTTAAAAAAGGAGCCATCCCAATCATTATCAGGACGGCCCTTCATCCAAAAAACAAAAAACACGCTTAGCAATATCTTGTCGAAGTGACAATCACTGCCATATTCCAATAATTTCTTCCACTGTTTCTTGTATCTACGTTGTTCTTGTTTTAGATTCAGTTGGTAAATACACGGATTTCAAGAGTTTATTCAATACGAAAATAGAGCAGATTGTGACGGTATTTAATAGGTATAAAAGCCTGAATTATCTTATTTTTAACTTGATTAAGTCATTTTTTTATGATAAATTATTACTGTTTAGAGAAAACGACTCTACAAAAAAATGATATATATAAATTCACCCACACTCACTGTGACTAAAATGATGTTTGATAGAAAAAAAATAATTGGGATAGCAAATAGCCGCGTAAATACAAGCCGGAATTTGATACTTGGAATTTCGTGCTTACTTATGCTTGGCAATACAGTTTTTGCACAAGAAATTTTTGTTTCGGAAAGTCGTAATATTCGCAATGATGATGCTTACGCTATTATTGGGAAAATAGACGAGCACATTCTTCTGTTTATTGATAGAGCAGATAAATATGAATTGCAGGCATATGATAATGAAATGCAAGCCGTATGGACAAAGGACATCACTCTTGACAGCAGACGTGCTAAAATACTGGATATCAGCCAATCAGGAGATAATTTTACGATTATTTACAAGCATAGCAAACGCGGTAAAATATTGACACAAGCCGCAAAATTTGACGGTAAAGGCGAACTCGTCAAAAAGGATACGGCGCATATACAAGCCAATCGCGGTTTTTATTCGCTGGAAGACCAAAGCATATCCGAAGACGAGCGTTTTGTGTTGATTTACGAATTTGAATTTAACACTCGCATATACGCAACGGTCTACGATTTGCAAAATATGGAAACCACTTGGCACAAAGTATTCAGTACAAAAGATATTGACATCGAACGCGATTTTGTACAAGGAATTGTAGATAATACAGGAACGCCATATTTTATTTTTTCAAAAAATAACCGCCGTACCAAGCGAGAAGAAAATTGTTTTTATATCATTTCATACGATGCGGAAACCGAACAAGCCGTCGAAATCAATGTGCCTATCAACGGACAAATATGGTTTGATGTACAATTTAAATATGACAATCTGAATGAGCGTATGGTAGGTGCAGGTTTGTTTTTGGATAAACGCTACACAGAGGCTACAGGTTATTTTTACTTAAATTTTGACCCTAAACAACCGAATACACAACAAACTCATTTTCAAGACTTTGACCCTAAATTTGTAGTACGAGCCATTGGCAAAGAAACCAAGCATCGAAGTGTTGGGGAGGTCAGTGTACAAGATTTGATACTTACACAAGATGGCGGTGTGCTGATGATTGCAGAGCGCAATCGTTTTTATTCGCGTACCGGTTCTACCATCGGCAATATCTATGCTGCCAACCAAGCCCAAGCCTCTCGCATGGACTATCATTTTGAAGATATTCTATTGCTTGCCATCCATCCTGACGGGAAACTGCACTGGAATGATGTGCTGCAAAAACGCCAATTTTCGCAAGATGACGGGGCGCGCTTTTCCTCCTACTTCCTTATGCACACGCCACGCAGTCTGCGTTTTGTGTACAATGATGAGATTCGTTACAAGACCAATGTGAACGAATATCTCGTAGGCACTACGGGAAATCAGCAGCGCAACAGCATCTATAATACCGAAGCCCACGATGTCTCTTTCATACTTCGCGAAGCCAAACAAATCGCTGCAAATGAAGCCATTATAGCGAGCGAGCGACGAAATAATCTTAAATTGGCGAGATTGGTTTATGAATGAATAAATGACAAAATGAATAGATGAGTAAATCTCAATGCTACAATGCTGAAATGCTATAATATTTTCCCCTCATTATCGCATTGTATCATTATCCCATTTCAGTATTAAAAACATTTACTCATCTATTCATTTACTCATTTACTCATTTAAATCTTACCTTTGTTACAAAATCCATAGTTTCCCCCACGCTATGGACTATCAATACGGACTATCGACCAGTAACAGTGCTTCAATTATTCAAAAATTATCAGCCGTACACCATGTTTTTTGTGGCTTTGTACGCGCTTTTATTGTATTCTCATATCCTGATTTTGCCAATGGCGAAGCAGCCACCTGTGCCGTCGGGTGTCTTGGGAGAATGGCTGATACACCATGTATCGAGTTGGGGTGCTTGGTCTAAATTGTTGGCGTATTTGCATATTGCAGGGCAGGCTTTACTGGTCAATTATATCATTAATCGCTACAAAATGCAGCCCGACCCGACCTACCTTCCGGCACTAGGGTACATTCTTGTGATGGGCTTTTTCCATTATACGCCGGGCTTGAATCCTATCCTGCTTGCCAATACTTTTTTCATCATTGCCATATGGGAATTATTCAAAACTTATCGGGCAAATAAATGTGCAGATCATATTTTTAACATAGGACTTTGGTTGGCGGTGGGGAGTTTGTGTTATTTGCCTGTCGGGGTATTTTTGTTGCTGGGTATTGTAGGTATATTCATGTTGCGAAGTTCCAATTTCAAGGATTATCTTATCTTGTTTATTGGTTTTTTTATCCCCTATTTTTTGGCAGGTACGGGCTTTTTTCTGACCGATGCTTTTCCCGAATTTTTGCAAAGACAATTTTACGATAATATAGGCATCAAGGACTTCCTCACCCGCCGCGATTTTTGGGATTACCTCAAACCCGCCCTTACCGTATTGGCTATCATCGGCTTTGCCATAGCCTCCGGCAATCTCAATACCCGCACCAGCGCACAAGCACAGAAAAACTATACTTTGCTGTTTTGGATTCTGATAATCAGCATGTTCTCCATCACTTTTCAATTGGGTATCACTAGCGAACATCTCCTTTTAGTCGCCATGCCGCTTGGAGTTTTATTGGCTGCCACCCTCAGCCGCATCAAAAATATTACGGCTGCCGAACTCACTCATCTTGCTATTTTGATAATTATTTTGGGCTATCAATATCGAAATATTTTGGTGTAACGTAACACAGACATTCCTGTCTGTACTTCACGCAGACAAACAGGATTCTCAACTTTTGAATTGTAATTTTATGTTATTTATAAAATATTGATTAGTAATATTTTAATGTAATTAAAATAATGATAATTAATAAATAATTTTTAAATTTAATGTGTTCACCAAATTAGGTATTGAACGTTTTTAATTAAAAATTATTTAAAATTATAATTTATATTAATTTAAAAATAAATAAATTACAGAAATAAAAATAAATAAATTACTCGCGTTAGATTTGTAATTTTTAAATTGGCGAACATGTTGTAAATTTATAATTATTTTAAAATCAAAATATTAATAATATTTAAATAATTATAATGCAAAAGTACAGAGAAGTGTCTGTGTTACGAATACTTACTGACTAATCACTAATAACGCCAATTTAAACATGCTCTAAAGGCTATGCGCCTAACTCTGCCCAATTTGAGTTGTTAGATTAATAGCCTCCTCTTCGGCTATTTTTCCTTACAAAAGTAAGCAGCACGATGTCCTGCGTACCTATGGTGTCACTGAAAATATACCATTATTATCGGCCCAATAAATTTTGTCAGCTCCATTGACCTCTCCGTCCATATTAAAATCACTGATAGTGTATAAATTGAAGAAGCCATTTTCCTGAAACCAGAATGCTTTATCTTCCGCAGTAATTTCACTATCTCCATTCGCGTTTCCGGCAAACATCACCCATACACTGTCACTAAGTTCTTTTTGACCTGCTCCGCCATTCTGATAAGAGTTCTGAGTTGTGAAATCATAGGAAATATTTGTTCCAACAGTAACCGGGGCTGCACTCATTACTTTCAGATGATTTCTATGTTGGACAGCGACGTAAATTTCATCCCGCAGCGAAAAATCAACCGATATAGTAGTGCCGTCGTAATTCACT
>CALCMV010000298.1 GCA_937967535.1 uncultured Saprospiraceae bacterium | reverse complement strand
CAAACAAAGTAAAGCGACCACAATCAAAATAATTTTTATTCGGGCAAAATAAAATGCCGCTGCACCGCCAATTATCACAATTTGCAAAGCCAAGAACAGCCATTTGATAAAGCCTTGAAATTGCTTGACTTCGCGTGCTTCATTAGTTTGGAGAACAATGCGGAGGATACGCTCGAAATCTGAACGCGAATATGATAGTTGATATTTTTTCACTTTCTTCTTCTGATTAATGCATCAATAACGGTCAGTTTGCCATCCGCATTGAGGGTGTGGGTACTAAGGAAGTCTTTTGCCCAATTCGGATAGATGGATTGTACGTTAGTTTCTTCATATTGTTCTTTGGTGAGGGTTTTTATTTCGCAGATTTGCATACCGTAGCCATAGTGTTTGGAGCAGTTTTGGGCAGGACGATAGAACTTGTCTTTATGCTTAAAAATCTTACCCGCCGGACGCGCCGTTTTCACGTCCGATACGATGGGATTTTGTGGATGCGCCGTCCATTCTCCTGTGAGCGAATCGGCATAAAACAGGCACAATTCGTCGTGCATAGAAGCTGCCGGATGAGCTTTTACATTGGCAAAAAGCCAGTATGTATCGTCTTTTTTTAAGACCGTAGCATCAACGGCTGCTATATCGGCTATTAATGTCTGTTCAAATTCCCATTTCAATGGAAAATCGACACATTTGTAGAGTTCTATGTTATTGTTTTGCATTGTTTCGGGTATCATATATAGTTCGTCTGTATCTTCTATCAAAAAAGGATAAGAAAGGTGATAATCGCGTTCCAAAACCGTCTGTGGTTCGGTGTATTTTCCCTTTTCATCCATTTCTATCACCGCAATATGTCCCTTATTTGTTTTGTATAATAATTCTTCTAAAAATATATAATATTTTTCATTTTTATAAATAATAAAAGGGTCTGCCCAAAAACGGTCTTTGGGCGGCAGTATTCGTTTGAAGCGAAAAAATGAAGTGGAAATACCGCTTTTTTTATTTAATTTGAATAGAAGTTGCCATTGATTGAAATAGAAAATATTGCCTATTTTTCCTTTGATTTTTTTGGCGTACAAACTCATTAATTTGCGTAATAATTGAGTATTTTTTGGTGTTCTGTATAATGAATTATAATAAAAATAGGGTGCAGCATTTTCGGTTTTTATTTTTTCAAAATATGCCGTTTCGCCCATTTCATATAATGTCTTCAGTTGGCGCGGAATAAAGGTGGCTGCTTTCCAATAATAATTGTGCAAATTTCGGTTGATGCTCAGACTGTCGGTGCACGAATACGATTTTTCGAGTATCAATCCGCCGTCCAAATCCTCACTGAGAATCTGAAGAATGACTCCTGTTTCATCCCAACCTTCCAAGACTTCCCACAAGCCTGCCGGACCGCCACGATTGACGGCATTATCGCCATGATGATAAGACCAAATTCCGTATCGGGCTAAGTTTAAAATCTCTCCCCGCAATATCCGAAAGCCCATGCGTAGGAAGATGTCGATGTCGTGTTTTTTTATCGCTTCAATGTCTTCGCTTTCAAATCTATCGCTGAATTTGGTGCGTTTTGGGATGACTTTGATGGTTTCGCAATCGAGCATTTCGCTCAAATCTTTTTGCTCAAAAACATTGGGCGAGGTGCGATATACCTTATCCTCAAATTTTCTATACAAAACATGACCTATCATACCCCGATTGCGCCAGATACGTTTGTAAAAAGGTGGTCTTGGCTCGCTCGGTGCTTGGTTCATCACGACCAATTGTATCTCCGCATATTCGGATTCGACTATCTGACGGACTATCTCATAAAACCACGCCGCGGCATGATAGTCGTCGAGCAATAAGCCGATTTTTAATTTCTGTTTATTCATTTTCAATTTGTCTTTCTCCGTAGTCAAAGCCTAATTGCTTAGCATATTTAAAGGAGCGTAGGCGATTAGTAAGGGGTTAAGAAGGATATTTTCGTGTAATGTTTTTGGATATTAGATGTTTTTTGGTGTTTTTTAGCCTCGAGATTACTTCTTTTTGTAACCACTACCGTCTTTCATCATTCTATGGTATCCTGTTAATCGCCCTTTTATTTTCTCAAAAAATGAAAATTTAAAATCCTTTGGTACAGCTTTCATGTCTTTTAAATTCACATAGGTGTAAACTTTCACTTTTAAATCTTTGTCATAAAGCATTTTTTGAATTTTAGCAATTTGATTTGTGGTCATTTTTTTACCAGAAGCATCAATCAAATCTATGATGGCATCTTGGCAATTATAACGCACCTCTGCTATTGATGAGTCTAATTTTTCAAAGCACAAGTTCAGTGACTTTTCATAAAATTCATCTGTCATACCCTCTAAATCCGTCAACCAATAAATAGCCGAAAGGTATCCTTCCGCATCTTCATTTCCTGATTCAGCTTGGTTTATTACTTCTTTAATTTCCTTCAAAATAATGTCTTCAAATCCCTTTGCATCCGAAGAAAGTGCTTCATACATAACCTCTTTTGGAGAATCCATTCCAAAATCTAAATCTGCAAGGTATCGTGCAAATTGAGTTTTGTCCGCCTTTGCCCGTCGAATAATTTCTTTTAAAATTTTCTCATTTTCACTACTTGAAAAATCATAAAAACGCTCTAACTGTTCTTTTAAATCGTTAAACATTGTTATTTTTTTAATGTCATAAAATATCCGCCATCACCCGTTCCACCTTATTAAAATAGAAAACGCCTGTAATCAACAGCACCGTAATCAAAACAAAGGACACATAAGCATACACGCTCGGTGGGTCACCTCCAATGAGACTCCAACGCATCCCTTCCACGACACCAGCCATTGGGTTGAGATGATAGAGGAGTTGGTATTTTTCAGGTACAGCACTCGACGGGTAAGCTATCGGCGTGACAAACATGCCCAAGCGCAACAGCATAGGCGTGATGTGTTGGAAATCGCGGTAACGTATCGTCAATGCACTCATCCAAATGCCACCTGCCAAGCCCGAAACGAGTGCCATCAGGATAAAAAACGGACTATATACGATATTCGCACTTGGCGGAAAACGCATAATCGCCATGATAATACCCAGACAAACTATCACGACACCAAAGTTGATGAGTGCTGTAATTGCTTTGGAAAGTGGAATGACCAATCGCGGAAAATAGATTTTCTTAATCATACCCTGCGCTCCGATAATTGAATTACCTGCCGAAGCGAGTACCGTCTGAAAGTAGGTCCACCCACACATACCCGCGATGGTGTAAATCAGATGCGGCACTTCGCCCGTATCAACTTGCGCTACCGTTCCGAATACAAAATTCAGGATAATCAAGGTAAATAGCGGATTGAGAAATACCCACAAAAAACCGATGACGGTTTGGGCATATTTGACCCTCAAATCGCGGTAGGTCAGCGTCCAAAGCAACTCGCGGTATTCCAAGACTTCCCGAAAATTGAATCGGAAAGCACTACGCTTTTTTTCTATAATTGTTTCCTTCATGTGTTGTTGTGTCGAAGTGTCGTTGTGTTGTGGTTAGAGATAATCTTTGTAGGCTTCTTCGAGGTCTTTTCTGCGGACGAACTCAAGGTTGTTATGTTTCTTTTCAATTCGTTTTTTGAAGTTGGGTAGAAATTGAAAACCGACGAGAGATTTGATTTTTTGTTTGAATGAGACAGGTTCTCGCATCATTTTATCAAGGGCTTGGCGGACTTCTTTTTTATTGTCGGTCAATAAAGCAAATTCGGCGATGCGGCGCCAGAAAGCGAAACTGTCTTTGCTTTGATAACTTTTAGGCACTTCGGAGGGCCAATCCACGAGTTGTTCAGGGGCATATTTTTTGCGGATGTTGATGCTGTCTAAATATGGCTTATAACCTTGCGACATAGAGGCAGGTTTGAGGCGATAAATAAACGGAATTTCGTTGGATTCAAAGCACTTTCCGACCTTCAACATGCGTATCCAAAGCGGTACGTCGCCTATTGTAAATTCGTCATCATAACCACCGGCTTCTACTGCCGCTTCTCTGTTGAACATCACCGTTGGGTCACCAAAATATTTGCGAATGGCTTGGTTTTGGGTATTGAAATGTTCGATTTTGAGTTGGCGGTCGGGCTTGCCGGGTTTGCGCTCGATGATGCTGCCAAATGGTGTGAGATAAGCGCAGTGTGTGCCTATCATTATCGCGCCGTCGGTGTTTTCGAGGAAGTCCACTTCCCATTTGAAACGGTGACGCATCGCGATATCGTCGGCATCCATACGGGCGATGTACTTCGATTTGGCATTTTCCAAACCCCAAGTGAGTGCGCCCTGAAAACCGGTTTTTCCCAATGAAAATACTTTGACTTTTTCGCTTTCAAATTCTTTAGCGACTTCGAGTGTGCGGTCTGTACTGCCATTTTCCAAGACCCACAATTCGTAATCATCGTAGGTTTGGTCGAGGCAAGAACGTATCGCATCGGCGAGGGTGTCTTCCGCATTGTGTGCAGGGAGAATTATGGTGACCATTTTTAAGTTTAAGTTCAAGCGTCAAGAGCAAGTTTAAGGTAGGAACACGGATTTTTGCGGATGATGCGGATTTATTTTTTATGCCAATCGTTAAAATGC
>CALCMV010000297.1 GCA_937967535.1 uncultured Saprospiraceae bacterium | reverse complement strand
TCGACACTTTTTGAGCAGGGTATTTTTTTGTCAGACGAAGCTCATTTTGACGATTATAGCGAGCTACATGAGGAAAAATAGCTGAAGTATGGCGAAAAAAGACACGTTCAAAAATGTCGATTATTTGATGCTTACTACTTAACTATCGGGACATTATCAATAATTTATGCTGATTTGCATTTCACTTTGAATTATTTTTATTGCAATTTTTATTTTACTGATAAACAGCAAATTATGTATTCGTTAGCCTAATTACCTAATTACCTAATTACCTAATTTCCCAATATCCCAATATCCAAAATGCGGTAAACATATTTTTGCTATAATACTCAATGTTATATTTGTGGTGAAAACCGAACTAAGGTTTATATTTTATACTGAATTTATTCAATAATGTCTTCGCCAAATTTTGAATTATGAATTTTAAATAACAAATTAATTTAAATTTTACTTTGTTTTTTACTGATAATTATTAATTAATAAATTAAATATTTTTTATCATTCAAAATTCATAATTGGCGAACACATTAACTAAACCATTACCATTGCCCCGAAGCTATGAAATTTAAAAATATGAATACAATCATTGAGAGTATAGGGGCATATTTGCCTGAAAAAGTTGTCTCTGCACAAGAGATTTTGGACGCTTGTACCAACGATGTCAACTTTCCGCTTGCCCGCATCACGGGTATTCAAGAAGTGCGGGTGGCAGGTACAGACAAATTTGCGGTTGACTTATCCGTTGAGGCGATTAAAAAATGTTTTAGCTACTCTCAATATCAACCCGAAGATATTGATTTGGTGATTTGTTGTAATATTTCTCGTTACGATGCACATTGGCGATACGCCTTCGAACCAAGTACTGCAGTAAAACTCAGCCAACATTTTAACTTTAGCAATGCTCAAATATTTGACATTTCTAATGCTTGTGCAGGCATATTTACGGGAATTTATCTTGCGGATGCTCACCTCAAAGCGGGTACTGCACAGCGGGTTTTGGTCGTTAGTGGAGAGTACATTACCCATCTCACCAATACTGCTCAGAAAGAGATTGAAAACTTTCAGGACGAACGAATGGCTTGTCTGACACTTGGCGATTCGGGCGTTGCTTTAATCTTGGAAAACACGCCCGATACCGCAGTCGGATTTCACGATATTCAAATGCTTACGCTCGGCGATTACAGCGATTATTGTATTGCCAAAAGCACCGATTCGGGGCATGGTGGTGCCATTATGCTCACTCAATCCACCAAACTTTCTGCCATAGCCATTCAGGAAGGCGCAAAATTGGTATGTGACCTTGTACAACAAAACGAAGGCAAGGAAGTAGATACTTTATTGACGCATCAAACCACCAAATTGAGCATCTACGCCGGCATCAAGGCGGTCAATGAAATGCTCAAAAAACCCAAATTTAATACAGATAATACGGTCAATAATCTGGCAAAAAGAGGCAATACTTCTTCTACTTCTCATATCGTGGCATTGTTTGACCTGATTCATAATCAACAAATCAACTCGGGGCAAAAAATGCTCTTTAGCGTCAATGCTTCCGGGCTGACGGTAGGTGGCGCACTCTATACTTTTGATGACCTGCCCGACAGGATGAGAAAACACCGACAAAATGGCAACGGCACAACACAGCAAGCCTTTTCAGAGCGCGAAAACGGACATTCGCCGAAGCAAGAAAATCGTATTGTGATAGACAGCATAGGCGTGATTCCCTTAAATGAAAATGTCAAAAAAAGCACTTTCGATATGGCTTATCATGCCGCCAATAGTTGTTTTGCACAATCGGAGATTAAACCGGAAGATGTTGATTTACTGCTATTTACGGGCGTATATCGAGACGAATTTATATGCGAACCCGCTATCGCTGCCATACTCGCAGGTGGTATCAAAATGCGCTCGACAAACTACCATACCAATTATCATTCTTTTGCTTTGGATGTACTCAATGGCAGTTTGGGCTTCCTCAATGCCATAGCTGTTGCCGCCAATGTAATCTATGCCGACAAAGCCGAAAATGTCCTGATACTCACTTCTGAAATAGAAAATAATAAATCCACTTGGCCCTCCGATTTATTGGAAATTGAAGAAACGGGTTCGGGGATATTGGTCAAAAAATCAGGCAATAAAAAAGCCGGATTCAGCGATTTTATTTTTGAGAAATATCCCGAATACCTTGATGCGATTGATGTGAGCAATACATGGATAAAAGGCAAAGCAAAACTCGAAGCCAATATAAATAGCAAAATAGAAAATATATTTATTGATTGTATTTTGAAGACTATTAAAAAGTCGAAAAAAATACAAGATTTGCTCGACCAAAAACAAATCTCAAAAATAGTAGCGCAGCAGATTTCGTCCGATTTTTTAGCGCAATTGAGTACAAGAATGGAATGTCCCGCAGATTTATTTGTGGATATTACCGAAGGTCGAAAAGATTTATTTACTTCCTCCATTCCCTATGCTTTAAATGATTTGATGCGTACCGAAAGCGTCTCTGAGGGAGATATTGTCTTGATTATCAGTGTTGGGTCGGGTGTTCAGGTTGGCTGTGCTTTATATGAATTTTGAGTTTCGTTTGTATTTGCGAATTAACGAATAAATCAAACTATGAGTCTAAAATCTTTTATCGCAAAGAAAGCTGCGAATTTTTACGCCAATAAAATCAATCGTTGGAGCAAAGACCCATTTTCTTATCAGGAAAAGATATTTAGAACGCATCTTTCGGTAGGGAAAAATACGCAGTTTGGTAAGGAGCATAATTTTGATGCTATAAAAAATTATGAAGACTTCAAACGTGCTGTTCCACTTAGAAATTACGATGGATTTCAGCCTTATATTGATAGAATCATTGCCGGAGAACAGAACGTATTGTGGAAAGGCATGCCCAAATTTATGGTCAAATCATCAGGCACAACGCTTGGTACTAAATTTATTCCCGTTTCGCAGGAGGGGATGCCTACATTTATCAATGCAGGTCGGCAGACACTCGCCATGTATATTGCCGAAACGGGTAATGTGGCTTGGGTAGATGGCTCAATGATATTCATACAAGCCAGTCCGGTTTTGGAGCAAATGGGTGCGGTCAAAGTCGGGCGCATGTCGGGTGTTGTGTACAGTCATATTCCGAAATATTTACGCAAAAATCTTACTCCCTCTTATGAGACAAATATAATTAAAGACTGGGAGGAGAAACTAACTAAAATTTGCGAAGAAACCCTTCAAAAAGATATGACCGTTATTGGTGGTATTCCGCCCTGGGCATTGATGTATTTTGAGCGATTGTTAGATATGACGGGCAAATCTACCGTCAAAGAAATTTTTCCCAATTTTGAATTATATGTCTACGGCGGACTCAATTTCGCGCCCTATCGTGAGCAATTCAGAAAAATTATCGGCGGCGATGATATTGCTTTTCTTGAAATGTATAATGCCTCCGAAGGCTTTATTGCCTTTCAGGATATGTTGGATGTAGAAGGCATGTTGCTCAATCTCGACGGCGGTATCTTTTACGAGTTTGTACCTGCCAATGAAATACATGATGAAAACCCAACCCGACTCAGATTAGAAGATGTAGAATTGGATGTCAATTACGCCATTATCCTCAACAATAATTCCGGTTTTTGGGGCTACATTATCGGAGATACGGTTCGTTTTGTCTCCAAAAAACCTTACCGTATTGCATTTACAGGCAGAATCAAGCACTTCATTTCCGCTTTTGGCGAACACATCATAGGAGAAGAAGTAGACGAGGCAATTCGCTTGGTAGCAGAGGAAGAAAATGTGGGCATTATTGAGTTTACGGTAGCCCCGCAAGTCACCCCGAAAGATGGACAACTTCCTTACCATGAGTGGTTTGTAGAGTTTGTAGAGCCGCCAAAAGACCTGAAAAAATTTGCTTTGAAAATGAACAAAATCCTCACCGAAAAAAATATTTTTTATGGCTATCTGATTAATTCCCGCGCACTCCAACCCCTGATTATCAGACCCGTTCCCAAAGACGGTTTCCGAAAATACATGAAATCCAAAGGCAAACTCGGCGGACAAAATAAAATGCCCCGCCTAGCCAATAACAGACAATATGCCGATGAAATTATTGAACTTTTAATGATGGATTTTTGACGGTGGATGGTGAATTTTTCATTTTCATTGATATTTTCATTTTGATTTTCATTGCTATTTTCATTTTCATTTTTCATTTATCATCACTTCGCTTATTTCCCAAAGTTGTTTTGCAAGGTTTTCGTCTTTGGCTAAGGGTGCGGGTTCTTTCACTTTAGATTTGTCGTAATACTTGCCGTTGACCTTCAATACATCGGGAGAAGAAGCGACATAAACTGAAGTTGCTGCGCCTTTTTCGGGGCTCAGCATCATGGGTCTGAACAGGCTCCACAATCCGCCTAAAAACCAATTCGTTCCCTTCTGTGCAATCTCTGTACCCACTACCCCCGGATGCAGGGCATGACTACAAATATTCGGATAACGCCTTGCTAATTCTTTGCTAAACAAGACATTCGCCAATTTGGATTGCCGATATGCCAACATACCTTTATAGTTTTTTTCTCCCATTTCTCCTCTGAATGATTCCATGTCTATTTTGCCTCTGTAATGCTCCCCCGAACTCACATTAACGATGCGTGGTGCAGGAGATTTTTGCAAAGCATCCAACAGCAAATGAGTCAACAGAAAATGCCCCAAATGATTCACTCCAAATTGCAATTCAAAACCATCTTTTGTCAGTCGGAAAGTATCCGTAAACAAGCCCGCATTATTCACAAGAACATCCAATTGACCAAACTTATTCAGGTAATTTTCTGCACAAGATTTAATGGAATTAAAATCCGATAAATCACAAATCACATTATCTACCAATTCGCTGTTGGCAGCTTTTTTTATGTCCGAAACCGCCGCTTTTGCTTTGGCTTCATTCCTGCAAGCAATGATGATTTTCGCGCCTTTTTGAGCTAAAGCAATAGCGGTTGCTTTGCCAATTCCCGCATTGCCGCCTGTAATAAGGATATGTTGTATCATATTTTTATAGAAAAAATAGGCATGTTTAAATTTATGATAAAAGTAGTTGATACTTTTCAATGTGTTCGCCAAATTGGGTATTCAGTGTTTTTTGATTATTAATAAAATTAAATTATAATTTGTATTTAATCAGCTATTCTCGGTATGAAAGATTTTAAATTATGTATAAAACTGAACAATAACAAACTAATCAATTTAGTGTTATGTTGCCCGAATAATGGATTCAATTGATAATCATAATTTTATAAATTGTTAAACATCCAAACCGAG
>CALCMV010000296.1 GCA_937967535.1 uncultured Saprospiraceae bacterium | reverse complement strand
AGGCTGTTTGTAATAAGTGACAGGCGCAGAATAAATATCGTAGAATTTTGCTTCATCAATTGCCATTATTTCAATGTCATTCTTGATATTCAATTTGTGTTGTATCATATATTTCAAACCATACATCGTCAAAATATCTGTCGAAAACAAAAGCGCGTCTAAGTCGGGAAACTCCTGCCTTAGTGCATCTATTCCTTTGACGACACCCGTTTCGATTTGACCAAATTTTGCTTCTTTTATCCTATTTTCCGGTTCAATTCCTGCTTCTATACAGGCTTCCATAAAGCCGCGTTTTCTTTCAACGAGATGGAAGAGATTAGTTTCGACAGTAATAAAACCAATTTTTTTTCTATTATTTTTTATCAATTGTTTTGTTGCCGTATAAGTCGAAAAGCGATTATCATTGACCACAAAATTGAACGTCGAATCAGGAAAATACCTATCTATCAGTACGTAGGGAAAAAGAGTATCGTGAAGTCGTGAAATTTCTTTTTCGGAATTTTCAGTAGGCAAAATAATCAATCCGTCCACCTGTCGATTTAAAAAAACGCCTACTAACTCATTCAATTTATCTTCATTTTCATCTGTGCTGCCAATCAGCACATTATAGTCATATTTTTTCAATTCATCTTCAATAATATGCGCGATTTGAGTCGAAAAAGGATTGGCTAAATCCGCCAAAACAAGCCCTATCGTATTACTTTTTTGGGTTTTTAATCCTTTTGCAAAATGATTCGGACGATAATCCAATCGCGCTGCAATTGCTTTTACGCGCTCTGCAGTTTCTTTCTTGATTCTATTTTTATGTTGTCCGTTCAATACATAAGATACCAAAGCGATAGAAACCTTGGCTTCTTTGGCAATATCCTTTAATTGAACTTTTTTTGTTTTAGACATGATTTTTCCTTAAAATTTAAGGCAAATATAATGTGTTTAAACGTTTAAACAAAACACCCTGATTTTCAATCTTTTAGCTAATTAGCACTAAGATTGTGCAGCAAAAGTGTATGTTAAATTTGGAATATCTGTGCAAAAAAAAATTAAATGTTATGGGATTGTTAAGTAAAATGTATAATTTCGTGTGCTTATAAAACTAAAAGAGATGTGATTCCCTGTTTAAGAACAGTTTTGAAAATTGAATCAACAAATTACTAAAAACGTATGAAAGTGAAAAAATTTACTTTATTAAAACGCTTCCTGCTGCTCTTTGCCCTTGTCGGCTTGAGTAGTGTAGCGTTTGGTCAACGTACTATTTCCGGTACGGTGACGGATGAAAATGGAAGCCCCTTGCCCTTCGCCAATGTATATGTGGAAGGAACGACTATCGGTACGACTACCGATATTGATGGAAATTATACATTGAAAGTCCCGGAAGGAGGTACAGCTTTGGTAGTATCCTATACGGGCTTCTCTGACCAAACGCTCGCACTTGGCAGCGGCAACAACCTTAGCTTCACGATGGCAGAAGGTGAACTGCTGGACGAAGTCGTCGTTGTAGGATATGGAGCCGCCAAACGTGGTGACCTGACGGGTGCCGTTGCAGCAATAGAATCGAAAGATTTTAACAAGGGTATCGTAGTTGCTGCCGACCAGTTGATACAAGGACGATTGGCAGGGGTCAACGTTATTAATAATAGTGGACAACCGGGTGGTCAGGCAACTATCAAGATTCGGGGTAACAACTCTATACGTGCCGGTGCTGATCCATTATTTGTGATTGATGGCGTACCATTAGATGGGCGTTCAGCAAGAGCGAGTTTACCCGGTGCTCCCGGTGACACGGGCGATATTCCGACTTCAAACCCATTAAATTTCTTGAATCCCGGTGATATTGAGTCTATTTCCGTACTCAAAGATGCCTCTTCAGCGGCTATTTATGGTTCTCGTGGTGCCAATGGTGTCGTAATCGTAACAACTAAAAAAGGACGCTCGGGGGAGCCATATGTTGATTTTAATGCCAGTGTAGGTGCCAGTAATATCTTGAAAAAATATGATGTACTTGATGGTGATGAATACCGTGCTGCATTAGACCAATATGGATTGAGTGGTGGTACAGGAGATGGCGGAGCTAATGTAGATGCTTTTGATGAAATACTTCAAACAGGACTTACGCAACGCTACGGACTATCTATCGGTGGTGGTTCAGGAAATGGAAATTATCGTGTATCATTAGGTTTGCACGACCAAGATGGTATTATCAAAGAATCAAATCTTAAACGATATAATGCTACTTTAAATTCAAGCTATAAATTCCTTGACGACCTTGTAGGAATGGATGTATTGGTCATCGCTTCTCACTCAACGGAAAACATTGTGCCTGTTGGTTCAAACGCAGGTTTTAGAGGTAACTTAATTGGTCAGGCTTTACAGTGGAATCCAACCATTCCATTGATGTCAAATGGTGATTTTACAACAGCCACCAATAATAGTACAAATGCAACGGTAGGTGCGACAACTATCAATCCATTACACTATTTAGATGCGTATAGAGAAATTGCAAACACAACTACTTTATTAGGTAGCATATCTCCTTACATCAATATTACGGACAATTTACAATACCGTTATCGTTTTGGTATCAATCATGGTGTTGGTAAAGGAATTGGTGAAATTTCAGGAGATATAAACTTAGAAGGTATCGAAAATGAAGGTTGGGCTGGTCGTGCAGAAACTACTTTATCTAATCAACTGCACATGCACACTTTGAATTATAATGAGCAATTGACCTCCAATTTTGGTTTAGATTTATTGGTCGGTTATGAATATCAAAAATTTGATTACACTGGTAGTGATATGTCAGGTAGAGGTTTTTCGATTATTGACTTTACCAACTCAAATGCAATAGAAAATGGTGCTAATGGTAATCGTACCATATTTTCATTTGCTGACCCAATCAGTGAATTACAATCTTTCTTTGGTCGTGCGAATTTGAATATTGCAGATAAATATCTATTAACGGGTACAATACGTGCTGATGGTTCTACCAAATTTGGTGAAAACAACAAATACGGTGTTTTCCCGTCGGTAGCTGCCCGTTGGAATTTGCATAACGAAGGGTTTTTAGAAAATGGTCCGTTTGATAACCTAGCTATAAGAATAGGTTGGGGACAAACAGGTAATCAAGCATTCCCGTCGGGAGCATCAGGAGAACGATTTGGTTTATTACCTAATGGTGCTGTTCAACAATTGAATGTTGCCAATCCTAACTTGAGATGGGAGGCTTCTACTACCTTTAATGTAGGGCTTGACTTTGGCTTATTCGATTATGCCTTAACGGGTACTATTGAGTACTTCAACAGAGTGACCGATGACCTATTGCTTGACCCATTCGTATCCGAGCCGGGTCCTGCTATTCGCGCATGGCAAAATATTGAGGGCGAAGTAGTTAATAGCGGTGTAGAATTAGGTTTGACCGGTTATGTCTTAAACAAAGATAATTTGCAATTGAGCATAGGTGCTAACGTTACCTTTTTAGATAACGAATTTCGCAACTACCAAGGTGCAGACTTATTCGTTGGTCAATTATTCGGTCAAGGTTCTTCCGGTGCTACCGTTCAGGTGATGGCTAATGGTTTGCCACTGAATACTTATCAAACACGTAACTTTGAAGGCTTGGACGATACCGGTACGAGTGTATTTTCAAACGATGGTGCATTAGAAGAAACTTTTGGTGATCCTAACGCTGATGTTATTGGAGGTCTCACTTTGAATCTTAATACAAACGGTTTCTTTGCCGCCTTAAACTTTAATGGTGCTTATGGACACCAATTGTTCAATAATACTCAGATGTCCGTCATTCCTATTGGTAACTTAGGTAACAGAAATATTGATGCTAACCTACTCGGTGGTAGCGTACAAGAAAGTACAGCCAACCCAATCGCTGCATCTTCCCGTTATATTGAGAACGGTTCATTTACTAAACTATCCAATGCAACTATTGGTTATAATGTTGGGGATGTCGGACCATTAAAAGGTATCGGTGTTTCTTTGACCGGACAAAACTTATTTATCCTTACTGAATACACAGGGTTCGACCCTGAGGTCAATACCGTCAACTTACGTAATGGTATTCCTTCTTCCGGTATCGAATACATTCCATTCCCTACTGCAAGAACCTTTGTATTAAGTTTGAATGCATCATTTTAATGTCGTCCGTTTTACAGCATTTTTATAATATTTTTAAGAATATTGTAAACAAAATGATATTGAAATTATTTCTAAATAATAATGTGTTCGGCGAAAACATTAAAATAAATTAGAACATTAAATAATCCATTTGCGATAAATCGCAAGTTGATGGGGCTATTTTTCATGGAAAATAAAATCACATTTAAAACTATGGACTATCAACCATCAACTATGGACTAAAAAAATATTTTAATAATGAAAAAATATTTGTTTTTATTCACACTTGCAATCTTCGTTTTCTCTTGCACCAATCTGGAAGAGGAAATTCGCGAGGATATTACCGGTGACGTAGCAGGCGAATTGGTGGAAGTATCTTCCCTGTTGAACGCTGCGTATGAAGGTTTGAGATTACCTTATCAAGACCAATCTCGTTTCTGGGCAGCCCAAGAGCATACCGGAGATGCCGCCATGGGACCTACTCGCGGACCGGACTGGGATGACAACGGTATCTGGCGTTCACTCCACAACCATACTTGGAGTCCTACGCATCTCTTTTTAAGTAATACGTTCTCTGAATTATTACAAGTTGTATTTAATACGACCAATATATTACAATTCGAGCCTTCTCCTGAGCAAGCTGCCGAAGCCCGTTTCTTGAGAGCTTTCGTCATGCTTTCTGTAGTAGACGGATGGGGACAAGTACCTTTCCGCGAAGCAGGAAGCGACTTGTTGGCAGATGCCCAAGTATTGCAACCGGCAGAAGTCGTTCAGTTTGTCATTGATGAGTGCAATGACATCATGGGTACTTTACCTGACGGACCTGCTCACAGAGCCAATAAAGATGCGGCTAAAGTATTGATGATGAAAGCCCACCTGAATAAAGGTGCTTACATCAACAGAACAGACCCTTCATTTGACCCGGCAGATATGAATCGAGTCATTGCGCTTGCCGACGACCTTATCAATAGCGGCAAATACACCGTTGCCGAAAATTACTTTGACAATTTCGCACCAAATAATGACCAAATCTCTACGGAGAATATCTTTACAGGTCTGAATGAAGGTGGTACAAACTCGGGTAATGTTCGCTCTCGTTGGTTCTGCACATTGCACTACAACCAACATCCGTCTGGTTGGAATGGATTTACAACTTTGAGTAATTTCTATGATACCTTTGAAGAAAGCGATATGCGTCGAGGTGCTGATTATGAAGGCATGACCGAAGTATCAGGTATCAATGCCGGTTTTTTAGTGGGTCAGCAAGTAGGACCCATGGATACAGATGGTGATGGACAATTTGAGACAGATGCAAATGGGAATCTTATAATATCTGATTTGCAAGATAGAAATGGGAATCCTTTAGCTTTTATCCCGGAAGTAGCCATTCAAGAATCAGGTAGTAATCTCGAAGTCACAGGTATTCGTGTGGTCAAATATCCTATTGACTATAATAATGGTGATAACGTAGATAATGATTACGTATTCTACCGTTATGGTGATGTATGGTTGATGAAAGCAGAAGCCGCTATGCGTAATGGCGATAATGCGACTGCATTGGATATGGTCAATACCTTGCGTACTGCTCGTGGTGCTTCTGCATTAGGTGCTATCGGTGCTGATGAAATGCTGGCAGAGCGTGGTCGTGAATTGTACTGGGAAGGACACCGTCGTACAGACCTGATTCGTTTTGGTAAATTCTTGGACGCATGGCAAGAGAAGCCGGGTTCGGGTAGTGAGCGACTATTATTCCCGATTCCTGCGACATCTTTGGCATCTAATCCAAATTTGAAGCAAAATCCGGGGTATTAATCAATATACCTAAGAGCATAAAACAGGATATAAATCATCCCGAATTTTTGAGTTTTCAAAAATTCGGGATTTTTTTTTGTAAGAAATTGACTCAATTATATCAGATATTTAATTTAAATTATTATTTTTACGACAACTTAAATAATTTCATATAACACTAAAATCAAAATAACTATGAAATCCTATTCTCATTGGAGTATCTACACCCTTTTCTGTATTCTATCATTTTCCACTATTTCCATTGCTCAACCCATTAATAAACTCATTGATAATGTAGCACTACCGGATGCTAATGCGATAAGTCTTGGGAAATATACCGATGTACCTGTCAGCTATTATACGGGTGTGCCGAATATTTCCATACCTATCGCTACTGTGGAGCAGGGAAGTCTGCAATTGCCAATTTCATTGAACTATCATGCAACGGGTGTTCGGGTTTCTGAAGTCGCCTCATGGGTAGGCTTAGGATGGTCGCTAAATGCCGGTGGAGTAATCACTCGTACAGTAATGGGTAAGCCTGACGAAGGTGACCAAGTAGCACAAGGTTACTGGAATGAGGGAAGCACTCTAGACCTTAGTAATGGGGGGCAAGCCACTGTTCCTGGATTGGGTACTTATTGTTTTGGCGATATTTGTGGCGCAGCAGCAGGATCGGTTGATTCTGAACCAGACATTTTCTCTTTTAATTTTAGTAGCTACTCCGGGAAGTTTTGGATAAAACCAGACGATGACGCCGGCGGTGTCGGTGATGTCGTTCTGATTCCTAAACAAGACTTGAAGGTAGAGCGATTAACTGGCAATCAAGGCGGGTATTATGGGGATTATCATTTTCGTATTACTACGCCTGATGGAACACAATATACCTTTGGGTATATAGACGGAACAAGTCCTGCAACTGCTTTACACCTTCCCCACACCGGAGGTTCAACAACAGGTATTCCTTACGCTACGAGTTGGTATCTTAGAAAAATAGAATCTGCCGATGCAGAACATTCCATTACACTTTCGTATGTACCAGAAAAATACTCCTATCGAATACCAGCTAGTAAGACATATGTGCAATGCTTATGGACTAACGAAATCTACCCAAAAGTAGATTTTGCCCCCATCACCTCACCGTTTCCAGATTCCCCAATCATGCCAGATTACCCAGGGTTCGGAAGTCTCCCACAAGACGAAAACATAATGGATATTTGGACGGTTCGTTTAGCCAGTATTACGAACAGTTCCAATACTCAAACAATCACTTTTAATGCTAATACACTTCGGGAGGATTTAGAAGGTGATACTGAAACCTGTTGTTGGGGTTTACCCACTACTGTATTAGGAGCATATCGATTGGATAATATTCAATATTCAGAAGGTACTTATTGTAAACAGTTTGATTTTACTTATGATTATTTTATAGATGATGCCTCTGATAATACTAAGATAGATAGTAAGGATAAGCGATTACGATTACTTGAATTACAAGAAAGAGATTGTGCTGATCCTGCAACAATAATAATTCCCCCTTATACCTTTGACTATCATGGTAAAGCAGGAGATAATGATTTTCTTCCCAACCGTATGTCTAAAGCGATAGACCACTGGGGTTTTTATAATGGGCAGCATCAAAATGATAAAGGTCCTAATGTACTAAGTATCCCTGCCATTGAAGAAGTATTTCCTGATGAAAATGGTATGGATAGAGCTATTGAATACAATAATAATTACATTTTACCAACGGAGAGAATTGACAAAGAAAGTCGAGAATTGGAAATGACCTATGGAACGCTCAAACGAATTACTTACCCGACAGGAG
>CALCMV010000295.1 GCA_937967535.1 uncultured Saprospiraceae bacterium | reverse complement strand
GCGACCACCTCCTTTTCATAGGCTGCGAAGTCTAAGTCACTGCTAATATCATTTACAACTCTTTTTTTCTTTACTTCCTTTTTTAATTTCATATCTCAAATTTATTAATTATTTTTGAGACACACTTTACTGAACACTCTCACGAATGAGTGTCACACTCATTTATTATTTTACATTTTACAACTTGTCCCGACGAATGACGGGATTTATTTAATGTGAAAACAAAAGTGTCAACTGCAATTCTAAACATGCCAATAATGTTTTTGATAAATGACAAAACTCATTTGAGTACCTTTTTAAACATGCTCTAATCATTATAACTGATACCAATTGTCACAAATTCAGTCTTAATATTACTTACAGACAATTATTGATTACGAAATCATTCACCGTTAAATATTATTTATGAAATTGATTCATTTAAATGTAGTACTTGCGCTGTTGGCAGGTGTGTTATTATTGAGCAGTTGCGGAGCTACGCGACAGGCTAACCAACTCCTCGAACATCAACAGATTTTGGCAAAAATGGCAAGCGATACGACTTATACGCCGGAAGAAAAATTCGATGTACTCATGGGGAGTATGACGAGTATGATGCACGAAGGAATGCGTATTGTGAATCCGAAAAAAGGAGTGAACTATGTCACTAGATTCGGCAATCAAAATGCAAAGTCAATTGATGGGATTCTGAATGAATTTGCGACTTGGCAAAAATCAATGGGACCGGCAGAACGTATTGCTTTCAGCGCGGGTATGCTCCAAAAACCTTATGCGAGAGAAGCATTGGATTTGATACCCAAATTTGTACGAAAGTACCAACAAGTCACTTTCGTAACACGTACTACCAAGCGAATTAAATCAGGAATTATCGGATTCGGAAAGAGTAGATTGGGAGATATTTTGAGGCAGTAATTTGCTATTTAGTTTATTGGGTTTATAAAGTTATTATTGCGCCAAAATTACTTAGGGCAATTCTTTATAAACTCAATAAACTAGACCTCTACGGTTTCGATATGAGCAGAAAGTCCTCTATCAATGAGGGCATCTTTCATAGGGCGCAAGACTTCCATAGTGGCGGTTTTGACCGTAGCTTTGCCTTTAAAATGGATAATCATAGAAAGCTGCTCGGCTTGCTGTTCGTTGTGCTTGCAGATTTTTATGAAAGATTCGATGACCCATTCGAAGGTATTATAATCGTCATTGAATACTACGAGATGTGCTAACTCGCCGTTTTCAACAACATCTTCTACCAGAATATCTTCTTCAATTAATATGTCCGGGTTGAGCATAATATTTATGTATTTGAGCAGTCCGCAATTTTGTCAGACTGCTGACCTTTTGATTTCTTTTTTTATAAACTAATTTAGGCTTGCTAAAGTTCCCTTTACGGCTTCAAAATCGGGCAATTCTCCCGCATTGTCAAGTACCTCTGCATATTGGACGAGTCCTTTTTTGTCAATGACAAATGCAGAACGCTTGGCTACGCCTTTCATGCCCAATACAAAATCATCGTATTGTGTATCATATGCCGCACAAACGGTGCGATTGAAGTCTGCCAATAAAGGGAAGTTCAAATTTTGTTCCGCTTTGTATTTTTCAAGTGTAAATAAAGAATCTACAGAAATCGCAAGTACCTCTGCATCAAGGCTTTGGTAGCTTGATATATCGTCGCGCATGTTGCAAAGTTCGGTTGTACACACGCCCGTAAATGCCAATGGAAAAAACAATAAAACCACATTTTTTCCTTTGTAATCCTCTAAAGATACTTCTTTTTTATCAGAATCGAAAAGTGTGAAATCGGGGGCTTTATCTCCTTTTTGTAGTGCCATATCAGTGAGTATAAGTTAAAGTTCAAAAGTAAGTTTGTGTCAAAATAAAATCTAATTCAAATTTATTTTGTAACGAATTTTTAATATTTTCAAAGATAGATAAAATCCTTTGAATCAGGATATGATTTTTCGATTAATTTTTACCTTAAATAAAAAATATTCATATAACTAAAAAGAGTTAAAATATTTATTTTCTCAAAAATAATGTGTATATTAGTCACGCAAAAGAGAACAAATAATATAGGTTTCTGTTCACGACTAAATTTCTTGTAATATAATGATAAAGAAAACACATATACAAGGCTCGCCCATATTTGAGAAGTTCAAGGAATTGGACAGGGAACAGCCTCGTGATATTGTGCATTTTTTCAAAAAGCATGAGGTGGCGTTCAAAGAATTGGACTTTAATGAACAGAACCATCTTTTGGCGGCTTATGGAGATGCTTTGTTTACTTTGGGGCGGTACAGACCCTATCTGAAGGTAGCGGATTGTTTGATTGAGTTGTCTATTCTCCAAAATATACGCTTTGTGCAGGGCGAAGATATTTATTGCAAATCATTGTATCAGAAGGGTTTGGCTTATTTTCGTCTGCATGATTATCGTGCGGCATCGCACATTGCGCGGGAGTTGATAAAAATATCGCCGGGGCATGCTGCTTATCGCAATTTGCTTCGACGTTGTATGGTTCGTCAGCGTCCGGCTTATGTGCTGCGACTCATTCGGGGCGGTGCGGCGATTTACTTTTTTTGTGTGCTTTTGGTTGTGATTGAATTTGTATTTGTTGCCAAATTCCATGAAAACTACCAACCGTATATTGAGTATTTTCGGATTGCTGCTTTTGGAGTCGGGCTATTGGCATTGATTGGCGGAGAATCAATTCATCATTGGATTATCCGAAAAAAAATTAAGCAATATACCCGCGAAGCCAAACAAGCAAAAAAGAACAAAATAATCTCGTCGAAATCGTAAACTTATTATTTGCTCGTTACTAAGGGTTAACAATGTGTGCACGCCCAAAATAGTGTCACACCCCAATTTAAAATGCCGGATTTCCCTTTTTGTCCTAAATCCTCGTCATACTCCTCTTGCTCGGCAATCCAATGAACCAATGACTCCGACATATGTGTATTTAATTGGTCGGACAGAATAATAAGAGTGTGTAAAATTAGGGGTATTCTAATGTATGTGTTAGCATACGATTATTCAAAAGAAGACTTGCCACAAAGACACAAAGTATAAGCAGTAGAATGCTTTGTGCCTTTGAGTCTTTGTGGCAAAATCAAAAGTGTTCAGTAGTAGGTGTTTTGGCATTTCATATCTAACTGCCCCTAATATTTTACACACTCGAATAATAACTTTATCCGATTCCGGTAGTTTATGAATCGTTTGTTAAACAAAAGTACAATAATCGATAGTGTTCGATGAAAGTATGGTAACTTATTGGTTGATCACTAAATCTTTATACATTTTAAAAGCAATTTTGTGTAAAAAAAATTCTTAAAAAATTGAATAATTAAACATGCTCTAAAAATCTGTTTCACAAAACAAAAAATATTTTCATAGGTAGTCCTATATTTGTAATGCTATATGAATAGTAATTTTGAACCACTAAGCAACTAAGTAATACTAAGTATCTCATAAGCAATTATTTAGTGATTCTTCGTTCCTTAGTGGTTCAAAAAATAGCATTACAAGCGTAGGACTACCTTTTTTTAATTATGTTTTTGACGGGCAATCAATTTTTTAGTGAAAGTAATTCTCCATACTTTGCTCGAATACTACTCAAATATTGATTATGAATTTATTTATAAATAATAAAAATAAAATGGTTGTTGGGCGTGGTAAAAAACTCGGCTTGTTTTTTGAAAATGTCGGGCGATTTTTTTGCCGAATGGCTAATTATCCGTCATTCATTGCTATGTCGTTTTTTGTGCTGTTGTTGGTTTCGATGACTTGGCAAAGTTGTGATTTTGAAGAGGAGCCGATTCCTGCTTTTATTCGGATTGATACGATGTTGGTGACGACAACTGCTTCGCAGGGTAGCGCATCGCATAAGGTGAGTGCGGTGCAGGTGACGGCAGGCGCACAGTCTTTGGGGATTTTTCCTTTGCCGGTGACGATTCCTGCTTTGGAGTTTGGGACGCGGGAGATTTTTGTGGACGGGATTGTGATTGAAAGCGGGATTTCGGCGATTCGGGAGTTGTATCCTTTTTATTCGCGTTATACGGCGACGGGCGATTTGGTGGCGGGGGAAGTGCTGCAAGTGAACCCGCAAATCACTTATAATTCGACGGCAAATTTTGTGCTTATTGAGAATTTTGATGGGGGAAATTCTTTTGTAGATGACCTCGACGGCGACCCCGGTACGCGCCTAGAGGTGAGTTTTGATGATGTGTTTGAAGGGAGTGCTTCGGGCAAAATCAGCTTGAATGAAGCAGGGAGCGAAGCTATTGTAGGGACGGGTTTGTTTTATGATTTGCCGACTTCGGGGGAGCGTGTTTATTTGGAAATAAATTATAAGTGTAATACAAATTTTACTCTGGGTTTTCGTGCCTTGCAGTTGGCGAATGGCACAACGGCGGATTTTAATGTTTTGACTCTCACGCCGAGTGAGGAATGGAATAAAATCTATATGAGTCTCAATCAGCGACTCTCCGCATCGAATGGCGACCGTTTTCAAATTTATATTCAAATGGATAAATCTAATGATGTGGCTATCTCCGAACTGCTCATGGATAATATTAAATTGATACACCAATAAGTTTAAGTTTAAGTTTAAGTTTAAAATGATGATTTGCCTATGGCAAATCCTTTGAACTTAGACTTAAACTTAAACTTCAACTTAACATGGGCAATAGACGCAGAGGCATATTTATTTATTTTGTGGCAGACTGGCTCGCGGCAATGCTGGCTTGGTGTTGTTTTTTCATTTATCGAAAAATATACATCGAGTTGCAAATCTTTGAGTGGACGATGCTCAATGACCCGAAGTTTTTTGCCGGAGTGCTTATCATTCCCTTGGGCTGGATATTGCTGTACGCGCTGTTTGAATCCTATAAAGACATCTATCGTGCCTCGCGGATGCGGGTGATGATTCATACATTCGGACTGACGTTTTTGGGGGTGATTTTTCTGTTTTTTGCGCTGATGCTGGATGATGTGATTCAAGGGTATCCGAATTATCGGGATTTGGTCTTGGGCTTGTTTGGGATTCATTTTGGCATTACGGTTTTTGTGCGATTAGCGATATTGACTATCGCGCACAATCGCCTTAGAACGGGTTTGGTGGGCTTTAATACGCTTATTGTCGGCGGCAATAAAAACGCGCTTGATTTGTACGAAGATATTACGGGGCGCGACCATTCGCTGGGCTATATTTTTAAGGGTTTTATTGATGTCAACGGTGATAGTCGTAATCAACTTAAAGCTCATTTGCCATGTGTCGGTAAAATCAATGACTTGCCCGAAGCCATTTTGAGGCATCATGTAGAGGAAGTGATTATCGCTGTCGAAACTTCCGAACATAATCGCCTTCGCAGTATTCTAAATATTTTGTATGATTTCAAATTGGTCATCAAAATCATTCCTGATATGTACGATATTATGTTGGGAACGGTGAAAATGAATCATGTATACGGCGCAGTGCTGATTGAAATATCGCCAAGCCTGATGCCCACTTGGCAGCGATTGCTCAAACGTCTGATGGATGTATTGGTTTCTGCCATCATGCTGATTTTGTTGTTGCCACTGTTGGTCTATATCGCGGTGCGGGTGCGGATGTCGTCGTCTGGTTCGATATTGTACTCTCAAGAACGTATCGGGCTGAATGGCAAGCCTTTTTGTATTCATAAATTTCGCTCTATGTATACCGATGCCGAGCAGCAAGGTCCGCAACTCTCGCAAGATGCCGACCCGCGCGTAACGCACTGGGGGCGTGTGATGCGTAAGTATCGTTTGGATGAATTGCCCAATTTTTGGAATGTATTGGTGGGGGAAATGTCGCTTGTAGGTCCGCGTCCGGAACGTCAGTTTTATATTGACCAAATCGTAGAACGCGCACCGCATTACAAACACCTCCTGAAAGTGCGCCCCGGTATCACTTCTTGGGGACAGGTGAAATATGGCTACGCCTCGAATGTAGATGAAATGCTGCAACGCCTCAAATTCGATATTCTTTATATTGAAAATATGTCGCTGGCTTTGGATATTAAAATTTTGTTGTATACGGTGTTGACTTTGATTGAAGGGAGAGGGAAGTAAACCTAAGTATTTTATGTTGATTTATTTTTTGGAAAATAAAAAGATATTATATATATTCGTGTTGTGGATGAATTAACTTTGAAGGGACGGCTACTCAATTCTTGCTTGAATAACAAAAATCCAGACCATGAAAAATCTTTTTCTACTAACTGTACTCTTATCTTTTGTGGGGGCTTCAAACGTGGATAAAACGGATGCAATATACTCGTTTTTTTACAAATATGCTCCCGAAATTACGGTACTTACAATACTCGCATCAGCATATCTCATAAAATATTTATGGGAAAAACGTATTGATATGCACCTGATAATATTTTCAAATATTCTAATAATTAGAATGTATTTTTTGGTAAATAAAATAAGTAAATATAGGTTAAAAAAAAGAGTTAAACGGACTAAAAAAAAGCTGTCTAAGATAGACAATGCTAGTCCTGCAATAAGAGAAATAGCACGTGATAATATTGCATTATGGAAAGAACAGATAAAACTAAACGAAAAAACTACAGATTTTTATAAGTCGAAAAAATCTTCGTTGGTACAATGTAAAAATGACTTGCGTTTGCTTGCCTATCTGGTAAAACAAGCCAGAAGAGAACCAAATGCAGAGAAAAAAATATATCAATTGGAAGCATCTATCAATAAGGTTAGTAAAAACATCAGTGATAAACTCATTGAACAATTAGAAACACAAAAAAGAAAAGATAATATCATTCAGTTTTCTGATAGAATAGCAAAGGTAGGATGAAAATCAGGTAGAGAAAATTCATGAATTTTCTCTACCTGATTTTTACGTAAAACGATTTTGCAAATCGTTCCTCACACACGCAAGACGATTTGCAAAATCGTTTTACGTCATTCTCCCCGAATAATAGCCTGAATCCTACTCGCCCGTACCGCCGGCAATAGTGCTGCAAGCGTCCCGATAGCCACCACCGTAACAAACACCACGATAAAATCCCACAAGTACATCTTCACCGGATAGGCTTCTATGAGAAAAGCATCGCCACCTTGCAGCGTGATAAAGCCAAAATACTGCTGCGCCAGACAAGCCAATATCGCAATCGCAAAGCCAATCCCCACACCAAGCAGCGAGAGCAATAAACCTTCACTCAAGAAGATATTGCGAATCATTTTTGCCGTCGCGCCCATAGATTTGAGGATAGCAATGTCTTGCTTTTTATCAATCACCAACATCCACAACGAACCCACCATATTAAATGCCACCAAGACCAATGTAAAACTCAAAATCACGTAGGCAATCCATTTTTCGATGTTCATTATTTTGAAAAATGCGGCATTTTGT
>CALCMV010000294.1 GCA_937967535.1 uncultured Saprospiraceae bacterium | reverse complement strand
AAGGTAGGTTTTCTCATATCGTACAGGCGATTTTAAGCGCCATGTGAATTTGAATTGAATTTTGAGAAATTTGATACTACAAAAATACTGACATGGCGGTTAAAACCGCCTGTACTTAAAGTGCCAAATTATAAATTTGCTGATTTTCCATATACCATTCGTAAGCGATACGAAGTCCTTCACGAACGGTAACTTCAGGGTCGTAATCCAGATAATTTTTAGCTTTGGAAATATCTGCAAGACTGTGTTTGACATCACCGACGCGATCCGGTCCGAAATTAGGTTGGAGATAAGAACCGGACACGCTTTTTAAGTCTTCAAAAAGGTCAAGAATAGTAATCCGTTCTCCTACAGCAATATTATAGACCTCATTCAAGGCATCTTCGCGCTCTGTGAATAAACCTTTGATATTTGCCTGAACAGCATTGGCGACAAATGTAAAATCACGACTTTGCAAGCCATCACCGTTGATGGTCGGCGGCTTATTTTCCATGATAGCTTTTACAAAAAGCGGAATCACGGCAGCATAAGCACCATTCGGGTCTTGCTTTGGTCCAAATACATTGAAGTAGCGCAAACCGACGAAATTAATGTCATACAATTTCGCATAGACACTCGCGTAAAGTTCGTTCACCAATTTAGAAACCGCATAGGGCGAAATTGGATTACCAATCACATCTTCGCGCTTGGGTAGTGCAGGACTATCACCATAAGTCGATGAGGAACAGGCATATACGACACGCTTGATGCCCGAATCTTTCGCAGCAGTAAAGATATTGAGTGTACCGCCTATGTTGACCGCATTGGTGGTGAGTGGGGCTTTGATAGAACGCGGTACAGAACCAAGAGCTGCTTGGTGGGATATGCGATCAATATCCTTACATGCCTGTATGCACGTACTGTAATCGCGAATATCTCCTTCAATAAATTCAAAATTTGGGTGGTCGAGAAATTCCTCGATGTTGCGGCGGTGGCCGTTAGAAAGGTTGTCGAGGACACGCACGAAGCTCACCCGTTCGTCTTGGAGTAAGGTTGCTACAAGATTGGAGCCAATAAAACCTGCTCCACCGGTTACGAGTATTCTGTATTTATTCATCTCATTGAATTTTTGATTTTTTGATTTTTTGATTTTTGATTTGTTTCAATCAAAAATCGACAATCAAAAATCACTCAATTCATCATTACATTTTCCTGATTCCAAATTAAAAGTGGATCGGGTCGGTGTTCGTTTAGGTCAATATGTTCAAATTCTTCCTCATTATAGACAAGGTAACGAATTTTTCTGTTAATTAATTTCTCGGCTTTTTCGACCAAATTAATCAAATATACCTTATCAATATTTCCGATAATGATGAGGTCAATCACGCTGCTATCAAGTCCCCGCGAAAATGCGCCGGTAAGATACACTTTTTGTACATCCCCGAGTCGTTCAATGACATTTTCAATGACAGTATCTAAGCCAACATATTTGAGGAGAATACTGTGCATGTCACCGAAAAGCGGATGTTGAGTATTGGCAGTGAATATCTTTTTGTTACCCTGCATACTGGAGGTCAACATGCCCGCACGCTCAAACTTATTGAGTTCCAACCGAATAGCATTAGACGATTCTCCAAACTCGCTTTCTAAGTTGCGAAGATACGCTGTGGTATTACTATTCAAAAAGAATTTGAGTAGTAATTTTATGCGAGTTTTAGATGAAATGAGTGTGTCAAGCATAGTTTTCGATTGGTCTATTTGTGGGCGAGTAAGTTAAACGGAAGAACCTACGGAGAGTTACGGCAAAACGTCTAAAATCCCGATTCTGACATTTCACCAAGCGAATGTTTCCAATAACCTCCAAATTAGACTCAAAAAAAGAAAAGGGTAACACTCTGCTACCCCTTTCGGCCAATTAACTTTCTATATTTAAGGACAACCATTTAAGATTGAGTAGCAAAACTACTCAATTTTAAATCATTTTCAAAATTTTACATTACTTTTTTATATTTCACTTGCAACTTTGTTGCATTTTAATGATATTTGCAACATTGTTTCATTTGGAATGTAAAACGATTTTGCAAATCGTTCTACCTAATCAAGAAGGACGATTTACAAAATCGTTTTACGTTCATTTCAAAATTCATAATAACATTTAAATCATAAGAAATGAATAATTTTAAAATCCTATTTATCGGCTTAGCTGCAATTGCACTTACGCTCTCTTCTTGTAAAAAAGATCCGATTATCGAAGACCCTGTTGAACTTATAACGACTGTGAATTATACCTTAACACCGACTGGTGGCGGCACGGCAGTTACTTTATCATTTCAGGATTTGGACGGTGACGGTGGAGATTCACCTATCGTTACAAGTGGTGTATTGGCAGCTAACATGACCTATTCCGGTAGTCTTGAATTGCTTGATGAATCAGGAGATGACATTGAAGATATTACAGAAGAAATCCAAGAAGAAGACGAAGACCACCAATTCTTTTTCCAAACAACCGGTGGCATTAATATCACTTATGCAGATGCAGATGCAGACGGTAATCCAATAGGCTTACAAAATACTTTAATCACAGGTGCGGCAGGTACAGGTACAATTAATATCATCCTTCGTCACGAACCGGACAAAGGTGGTTCCGGCGTATCTGATGGTGATATCACCAATGCGGGAGGCGAAACAGACATCGAGGTAACTTTCGATGTGACAGTACAGTAAATTAGTTAGTATGTAATGCAAAAGGTAGTAGGACACGAAAGTTCATGCTTTTGATTTTTGGTTTCGACTTTTTTCTTTTTGTGTTTTACCCTTTTGCGTGTTACATTTCAGATGATTGATTTGGAATTGGATTACTGGGGAGTGTTCCGATAACGATTTTTAATCATCAGTGTTCTCATAAATTAGTAGCATCGTTCAAATTATTCTTATATTTGGACGATGCTTATTTGTATAAATTTGAAAACGGTGAAAAATACGAGATTAAAAAAAATACGCACAACTCTATCTCCCCCTTTGGAGGGGGGCGGGGGGTGGAAAAATACCCAAGTGTCCACCCCCCAGCTCTCTCCAAAGGGGG
>CALCMV010000293.1 GCA_937967535.1 uncultured Saprospiraceae bacterium | reverse complement strand
GCAGCTCGTCGGTACCATGATTTTTCAGGATACCATATATAGGATAAGTACCTGCCGGAAAGGGAATATCGGGGGCGGTGAGGTTTACCAATCCTGCATCATTGGGTGGCGGGGAAAATTCATCCGCGCCAATATCGGGTGCGGTGGCATCACGCATTTCGCCATCAATATCCGTAGTTACATCGGCGAGTGGCGTAGCTGCACCATTGAGGTCAATAGTGTTGACGTGCAAATCGGTATCGCTAGTGTAGAGTGGATTTACGGAAATCGAATTGGCATCCAAGCCGGAAGTGCTTTGCCATTCTGCCAAATCTGCCACGGATGTATTATTGTAATCAGCAAGCGCATTTCCCGTTTGATAAAAATTATTATAATCGGAGGTGATGCCGTTTGGCGAGTCGTAAGCAACTGCAAAACCATCTGTGTTGGTAATACAGTTATTTGTCACATTTACAGCATCAGGAAATATCATAAGTAAACCTACTGTACCATCCTGACCATTAATTATATTTATATTATTATGATAAATATCTGTATTAGTAACAGAGTTTGTCGTAATCCCTCTGTTGTCGGTATTATTACCTGTTATGGTGACAAAATTATTGGTAATCAGATTGCGCTGAGTAGGGCTACCTTGCGAAAAATTCATCTCAATACCGAAGCCTCTAAGTGCGTTGATTTGATTGCCGGATACTTCTACACCGCCATGCGAATCATATATAGCTATTGACCGCCAATTTGAATACGTAGAGTTGGAATTGAGCGTATTGTCGGTGACTCTTGCACCGCCGAAATATTGTAAGAGAATACTTTGGTTGTATTGTCCTTCAAAAAGATTATCAGTAATTTGGATAGTAGCCGAGTCAGGGTCAACGGCAAAATTTACGGAGGGGTTTCCTGCAAGGAATACCTCAAAATCGTCGTCTGGTGGTGGCGGTGGTCCTATAAAATCGTTTTCTCCAAGCAAATACAGTCCGTAACTACCATTTCTGAACACATTATTTTGGATAATATTTTTATCGTATAATGTATTGCCTTCGGTACTGATTAGTGCATAATTAGTTGATGTAGAAGCTATTGCGCTTCCTTGAAAAACACAATTTTGAAAAGTATTACAATCTGCTCCGTTACGCAGATATACGGTACGCGCATACGAGCCTGTTCCCACGAAGCTGATACCGGAGAAGGTAACACCATCTGCCCCGTCCAATTGTACGATATAATTATTGCTGAAATCGTCATTGACATCATTGATGACGACACTGGTACTATCACCTGTTTCGGATTGGAAAGTGACCGGAATATCGCAGTTACTACCCGTAAATTCGTTGATGGTAAATTGCTCATCATAAAAACCGGATCTGATATTGAAGGTCACAGGACCACAAACACCGTAGGCGTTCAGGTCGGTAACAGCATCAGAAATTGTCGTATAATCGGGTGCATTACCACCGATGGTGAAAGTTCCATTCAGGGAGGCTTGCAATGTCGTTCTCAGAGTATCATTGACGCTGACCGTATCTTGCACACCGTTGGGAAAAGAAGTCCACACTTCCAAATCGTAAATACTACCACTGGCAAATGTTTGATTACCTAATATAAGCAACCTTGATTGTAGCCCCATACCGCCGAATGTATCTAAAGGCGTCGTGAGCAAAACGCTGGGTTGGGCAACACTATTGAATGTCCAATTGACTTGTACGGAGTCAATTATATTGACCCCAAAATTGGTGACTTCAACAATTACATCTTCATCGCCAGCACAAAATTCTATCGGTGCATTTAAGTCGCTGATACCGGCATCGTTGGTGGCTTGCCCCAGAGTAGCGATTTGCAGTTGAGGCTTTCTCTGCGTAAAACTATTGGTTGGAACACCACATTGAGAAAACTCATCAGAAAGGGTAAATCTAAAGCCATAATCTGCCGGGTCAGAGCGCACGATTCCTGTAGAAACGTAATCCGGTACCGGGTCAAAACAAATATCAATGAGTAAATTTTCTGTTCCCGACCAAAAAAACGGCGTATCTAAGGTCAGCATATCGAAGCCACCTGCTGTGGGTGCATAGGCAGTCGTATTATACACCGTCGTAAAACCATCGCCATCGTATACGCTCGTATCTCCCTGCATCGTGGTCTTGATACCAATAGTATAATTCGGTAAATCGTAAAACGGAACACCTTCGATATAAAAACCCAACTCGGTAATCGATCCGCCAAAAAAACCGGCAGCATTGAGTTCTTCTTTAGTGTAAACGACCTGCCCGTGTAGGCTGCGAAACCATATATTGATAGGCGAGGGTTCTGTATCATTGGTAATTTCCGAACCGTTTCCGATTTGGAAGTACTGTTGAGCAATAGCCTCTTGTGGCAAGGCACACACAAATAGCAAGCAACTCGCCAGGCAAATACCTGCGAGATATTGAGAGAAACGGGTGTTCATATAACGACTCAATTTGAAACATCTCTTTGCAGATATTAGACAGAGGGGTACAGCAAGCCAATATCTCAATAGCAGAGATGCAATTATAAATCCAGTGGATCGGAGAAAAGCGCACAGTTTTGTGCTTTGTGGTATAGCGAAGAATAAATGTGTTTTTTAGATGCGAATAACTTAAAAGTCCAAGAAAACATCCCGAAAATTTTCGGAATAAATTTCAGCATGTTTTACTCGAATTTATTGAAACTTAAAATTTGCTCAAGTTTGTAGTTATTTGCACTTTGGATTGTGTAATTTTCGGATTGTTTCGGGGGAATTTTTATTTCTTTATATTACGAAGATAATAGATATTATTTGAAATAAAAAAAAAATATGCAAAAATAATTGTTAGTTGCGGAATTAAATATGCACTTAAATTACATATCTATCTGAATATCAAATAATAAGGAGTTTTTTAATTTGTATGTTTTTTTAAAAAAAAATTAGTTTATTATCTACATTCTTAAATCTTGCACGTTTTTGGTAAAAGATGAGTAGATGAATAAATGAGTAAATTTGAAATGAAATAATGTTTTAATGAATCAATAAACTCAAGCGTAAGTGAAATAAACAAAATAACTTCGACATTATGTTGGTTTCAAAAATTTTTTAAGTGCCTAATTTCCATTTTATCCAAAATCCAAATATATCACCAACATAGATTCACAAAAAAATACACTAACTTTACCGGAGTAAAACGAGTTATACTGTGAACGGTATAAATTCCGGCAACCTGTAATGACTGCTTTACAGGCTGACCGCGAATACCGTAAAGGCGAATTTATTCGCCACGTAAGTAATAAATTTAATTTGTAAAATACTTATTTTTAGTTAATTGTAAATATAAATTACGCCACACTTGGCGATTAAAATCGCCTTTACGAGTTCGCGGTCAGC
>CALCMV010000292.1 GCA_937967535.1 uncultured Saprospiraceae bacterium | reverse complement strand
CATATCAGACGGACATCCGGGCATGGGCAAATCAGATATTTACCTCTCTCGCCGACAAGCGGATGGTACTTGGGGCAAAGCCGAAAACCTCGGTTATCCTATTAATACCGAAGAAAAAGAATTTAGTCTCATTGTCAGCACCGATGGCAAAACGGCTTACTTTGCATCTGACCGCGAGAACGGTTTGGGCAAGACGGATTTATACCAATTCGACCTTCATGCGGATGCGCGTCCTACACCTGTTACCTATGCCAAAGCCACCGTTTTTGATGCGGAAACCAAGCAGCCCATTCGCGCCAATGTACAACTCATTGACCTTATCACAAGCAACATTCACACTGAATCTAATACCGATGAAAAAGGCGAATTTTTAGTCGTACTACCAAGCGGTACAGACTTCGCCTTGAATGTCAATAAACAAGGCTATCTCTTTCATTCTGAGAACTTTGCATTGAAAGAAAAAAATACATTGGACGAGCCGTTTTTATTGAAAATTTATTTACAGAAAATAAAAGAAACACCTGTCGTCACAACTCCACAAGCCGCCAGCCCGTCAACTCCACCACTCGTCAAGTCAAAACCCGTCATTCTCAAAAATGTCTTTTTTGAAACAGCATCCGCCAATCTAAAACCCGAATCACAAAGCGAACTTAATCGCCTCAAAAACTTACTCAATGAAAATCCAAACATTCACATCCAAATCAATGGTCACACCGATAATGTAGGTTCAGATTCCGATAACCTCACGCTCTCCGAAAATCGCGCAAAAGCCGTTTTTAATTATCTTGTAAAAACAGGAATTTCCCAAACACGCCTCAGCACACGCGGCTATGGCGAAACCCAAGCCATCGACACCAACGACACGCCCGAAGGCAGGGCAAATAATCGTAGGACAGAGTTTGTGATTGTGAAATGACGTAGCGTAATGCCTCCGGCTTGCGCCTTGCATTAAATTGGAATTTGCAAAAACCATAAATTATTTATTTTGGACTTTGGAAAAATGGGAATTAGTCTCGGCTGAGCCGAAAGGGAAATTAAGTTTAAAATTGTAACTCATTGATAATCAGTCGAATGTTTTTTATTATTAAAATAAAACATTTAATTTTTTTTGTATAAAAATCTAAAAACGAAAATTTTACCGAATTACCCAATTTCCTCTGTCCAAAATCTAAATATTGATAGTATTTTAAAAATAGGTTTAAGCGACTTATATAGTTGTTAATTCGCTTAAACTATGCTAAAACAACAATTTAAGCGGAATAAACATGCTTTATTTCGCTTAAATTCATAAATTTGTACGAATATTACATTTATACAAATGAAGAAAACATTAATAGGTCGCAAAAAAGAAATCAAAGTTTTGGAAAATGCTTTGGCATCAGATAAACCGGAATTTGTGGCTATAGTAGGCAGACGACGTATCGGCAAAACATTTCTCGTCAAAGAAACTTATGGCAAACGTATCAACTTTGAACTGACCGGACTACAGTATGCAGATAAACAATCACAAATCCAAAATTTCATCTTCGCGCTGCAAAATTACTGCCCCGATTTTGATATAAAAGAGAAACCTAAGTCGTGGTTGGAGGCATTTTATATGTTATCGAAGGCATTGGAACAGCAAAGAAATTCGGGAAAAAAAGTCGTCTTTTTGGATGAATTGCCGTGGTTGGGAACTAAGCGGTCTAACTTTATTATGGGTTTGAGTTGGTTTTGGAACAGTTGGGCGGTCAATCAAAATATTGTGGTGGTAATATGCGGTTCGGCGGCTTCGTGGATGATTGAAAAGGTGATTAATCACAGAGGTGGTTTGCACAATCGGGTGACACGGTTAGTTGAAATGCACCCATTTACACTTGGTGAAGTACGTGAATTTATGCGCTTACGAAAGATTCGATTAAGCGAATATCATATTACACAATTGTACATGGTGATGGGCGGTGTGCCGATGTATCTTGACCAAATAGAACCGGGACTGTCGGCGGTACAGAATATCAAGGCGATTTGTTTTGAACCGGGCGGGTATCTGCGAAAAGAATTTGACCGTTTGTTTGATTCGCTTTTTGATAATGCGGACAAATATGTTGAAATCATTCGCGCCCTTGCTTCTAAGCGTATGGGCATGACGCGCGATGAGATTATTGCAGAGACAACATTCAATAATGGTGGAGGTCTGACTACAATGTTGAATGAATTGAGTGAGTCGGGGTTTATTGACTGGTATCCGGGCTATGGCAAAAGAAAACAATTGAGTCTTTATCGGCTGACTGACCCGTATTCGTTGTTTTATTTGAATTTTATTGAGCCTTTAGTGGCGAAAAAACAAACAATTTTTGATGACCTTAGCGACTTACCCAACTTCAAAACTTGGAGTGGATACACCTTCGAAAATATTTGCCTGACCCATACTCGTCAAATTCGTAAGGCATTAAGAATCAGTGGTTATACATCTATTTCTTCATTTTTCGCTAAACCAAAAGACGGACTCAAAGGCGCACAAATTGACTTGCTCATTGACCGTAGTGATAATGCGATTAATTTGTGCGAAATAAAATACAGCACAAAAAATTATACCGTCACGAAGCGCGATGTGGAGAATTTGCAGAACAAAAAAACGGTTTTTGCTTATCACACCAAGACTAAAAAACATATTTTTACGACTATCATTACGACACATGGCGTGACCGACAATGCACATCGCCTGAATCATATTGACCAAGTGGTGACTTTGAAAGATTTGTTTGAATGATGTAGGTAGCGCGGCACTTCCAGTCCGCGCATACATACGCGAGGGAACGGGCTGGAAGCACCGTTCTACGTGAGGACGAGGCGGTTTTTGTGTGTATTACTTTGCTTGTTGGTAGCTTTCAACGGGTTCATTTAGTACTTGTCCATTCCATGTGAGGGCATTCGCTTCTGCATACAAAACCTCACCTATCAAAGCCACACCCAATGCCAATTCCAACTTCGCTATCGTCTCTAAAGTCATATTTTCCGTGCCTTTGAGTAGCTTGCTGATTTGCTGCGGAGAGACTTCAAGGCGTTCTGCTAATTGCTTTTGGGTCAAACCTTGTGCTTTGAGTGCCTTGTTGATTTTGAGGGCGATTTGGCGAGAATGGCGCAACCATGCTTTGTTGGCTTCGCGCCATTCGGCTTTGCTTTGCCAATTACTTTTGTTGTCGGCGAGGGTGTCGGTTAATTTGTTTTTGATGTCTTTGACTGCCATGTTATTTTGATGAGAATTACGCTGCCAAATCTCCCGATTCAATTCCAAAATCTGCCAACACCACCTTCAACTCCTTCACAAATTGCTCTTTACGATGTTGATATTGTTTTAACATAAAATCATCGTCCGCTTTGCTGTGTAGGGCAATCATTTCATTGACAGACTCAATCTGTTCGAGTAGGTCGGTGACTTGGGCGATTTTTTCGCTGACTTGGTTGATTGCTGACATCGTTATTTTTTCTTCAAATACTTAAATAAATCCTCCACCGAAATCGTAAAATCAATTTCCTCACAAGTCACCGAATCGCCCATTTTGTAGATTTCTTTCACTTGATAGTCGCCGTCTTTAGGTTGTTTGAATACTTCGATTTGGAGG
>CALCMV010000291.1 GCA_937967535.1 uncultured Saprospiraceae bacterium | reverse complement strand
AGTTGCTTTGCCTTTGATGACGTATGACGGTTTGGTTGGTTTGGTCTCAGGGCGTACCGCAGAGATATTCGGAACTTTCGGCTCATCATATTCGGGCAATACAATGACCGGAATCGACTCCACGAAATCCGTAAAAATCGGTTTGGGAGATTTTTCTTTTTCCACGACAATAAATTGATTGGTCATCAAATCATAGCGATACAACTCATATCGGTCAATGATGCGAATCAATTTATCGGCATAATCCGGTGCAGTGGCATAGCCCGCACCTTGCAAACCACGCGCCCAACCCACGTAGTCTGTCCGTTCCAATTCAAATAAAGAAGCGTAGCGACTGCGTCCGGTCAAGAAATTCGTATGGTCAATATACGACTCTTCAGGATGGCAATATACCCGAAAGCAAGAAGGCTTTGCCTCATCATCCCACTGCCAAAACGTTGTTCCCGACCATCCCTTGTGGCATTTGATGCCAAAGTGATTTTTTCCATCCACTGCAAGCGGACTATTCCCAAAAGCAGATTCCAAAATCCCCTGTGAGAGTTTGATACTCGCAGGCACACCACTCCTATCCATCTCTGAAATGGCAATGTTGCGATATTTATCTATATAGGACTCAATAGTGTGTGTTAGATTAGCGAAAGCTGCCTGACTCGCCAACATAGCAACAAGCAGACACAGTTTTACATAATTTGAAAGCATAATAAGGGTTTTTCAATGAGATAATGCTGAAATGCGATAATGCTACAATGTATATGAATGAAGTGAAATCATTATTGCATCATCGTCATTTCAACATGATAGCATTATTAAAAAATAGGTTGTACTAACACATTTACATATGAATCAAAAACGAAAAGTCATCTTATATATTTCTGAATAAAGGTTAATATAATGTTAGCGTAGAATTAAAGCAAGTTTGCGATAATGCTGCCAAATGATATTTTTATGATATTTTATTTTTTGAATTAAAATCTTCAACATATCCAAAAGTCACTAATTTAGTTTCGCTAATTATTGAAAAAACACACTTTTCGTGAGATATGCCTTGTTTGCGCTGTTACTTTCCTGCAAAAAATCGTCACATCTAAGAGGATAAAATATACATAATTTGGTATTTTAACATGAATTATATAGCTTTATCCTCATTCAGAAGTCAGACCATTTTATTATCAAAACACAATAATCAAATGACAAAAGCAATGGACAAGAGAGTTCATACCTTTTCGTACAATTTAGAGCATGCTCTTATCTGACCTCTGACTCCAAGTTGTCGGAGAGCGAGTTGACTTTCTAACCGCTTTCATCTAAATAATCATTTCACTAACCAATAAGTGCTTGGACATAAAGCATCACTTTCGGGTTTTATAATTTGCTAAAAGCGAATTGTTTGTTGAGCCTGAACTTGACTTAATTTGTACTTGCACTCAACTGCTCTTTCTATGAGACCATTTAGTGCTATTCTATTCCTCTTTTTACTTAGTTTTCTATGGGCATTGGGGCATACCATGGACTGGACGGGACAAAATCACCACGAGCCTGCCTCAGTGGTGACACCCGTTTTACCCACGCCTGAAAAATTTGTAAGAGGTACGGATTTACGTTTAATTAATTTCAATGGAAAATCCTTGATAGGAGACCATGAGCAATTTGAGTTTGCTGCCAAAACAAAAACGCCCAAAGGGCTTTCTGCAGCCAACAACAAATTTTTGGACCAAGTGGCTAGTCACCTCAAAGCCAATCCGAATAACAATCTAACGCTCACCGGAAAATACCTTCGCAACGAAAAAAACACCAGTATTCAGGACAATATGGGTATGGCGCGTGCTGCCTCCATACGCGATTTGTTCAAAAAACGCGGTATTGCCGCCGGACGTGTTGAGCTAGCCAGCCGAATTGTAAAGGAGATGCCCACCAATGAGCCGGTTTCTTTCAATATCAAGGCACCGATAGCAGCCAAACCAACTAGGGGCGGAACTACGTTTGAAAACATGGACTTCTACTTCCCCACCAACTCCGACCAGTTTACACCCAGCCAACAACTGATTAATTGGGCAAATCAAGCCAAAAAGTATTTTGCTGAAAATCCGAACAAAACCCTTTACCTCACCGGACACACTGATGCCGACGGCAATCCGGTTTACAACAGAGATTTGGGACTAAGACGCGCCCGTTCCGTCCGTACTTATCTGCTCAATTCGGGTATCAATGCCAAAATTGATGCAAAATCAAAAGGAGACACCGAACCCGTTGCGCCCAATACCACTGCCGCAGGTAAGAGACAAAACAGACGAGTCAATGCGAGAATTAATTAATTTTGAATGATTTAAAATAATCAAATTACTTTTCAAATTTTCGCAAACTATTACTGAAACCATTTTTTATAAATAAGGAATGAATTAAAATTAAAAAAATAACTAATAATCAGTTGATTCTAATTTGTAGAATGTAAAGTTGTTTTTTTATCGTTCCTAAATTAAAATTCTGACTTATAATATTGAAGATTTTTTTATTGGTGAAACATTCAAAATTCAGTATTTAAGTTGATTAAAAATAAGAACATGACACTATTAGGAATATTTGACCACCTGATTGCCGAAGGTTTAATTTCCCACTGGATATGGGCATTACTCTTTGGTTTGCTTGGTTTACTTTTAGGTTGGCTCGTATGGGGCAGACTGGTACGAGGCTTGCGCGAACAAGTTGCCAAATTGGAGCGCGAAGTTGAAGATTGGCGCAAGAAATACGAAAAATTGCAAAAAGAATATGCCGCATTAGAAGCAGAACTCAAAGATGCTCGTTTGAAAATTACCAAACAAGACGAAAGAATTCGCCAACTCGAACTCGAAAAAGGTCAACTACATGGCGATTTGATGGCTGCCCGTCAGGTGCGTGACTCCCAAGGGAAAGAACTCGACGCGCTCAAAGCCAGATTTACTACACTCGAAGAAGAGAAAATGAAATGGAGTGCGGCGGCTGCCGATACTTCCGAACTGGATGCTTTGCGTGCCAAATTGGAAGAGAGCAATACAATGAACGCCGGCTTGCGCGGCAAAATGAGTGAATTGGAAGCTAGCGCAACAGCCACAGGCAATACTGCCGGAGAAGTAGCCGGACTGAAAGCCAAACTAGCCGAAGCAGAAGCAACGACCGCTGCTCACCAAAGAACCATCCGCGACCTGAATGTAAAACTCGCTAATGCAGGTGACAATGGAGAACTGAATGGTTTGAGAGCCAAATTGAGCAAAACAGAAGCCGACCTTGCCGCATGTCGTGCCAAAGCCTCTGCTGCACCGGTAGCAGCAAGTGGTTTTGTAGCAGGAGCAGCAGCAAACACTGGCGGCGGTGGCGCACCACTTTCTAAAGAAGAAAAGAAAGCCAACGCAGAAAAAGCCAAGCAAAAAGTAAAAGCACGCATGGCAGCTTCAGCAGGTGGCGGAAAAGATGACCTCAAACTCATCAGTGGTGTAGGTCCGGCTTTGGAGAAAAAACTCAACGACTTGGGTATTTTCACCTTCAAACAAGTCAGTGAATTTGACGGAGATATGGTAGAAACGGTCAATGACGCTATCGAATTTTTCCCCGGACGTGTACAACGCGACGACTGGGTAGGGCAGGCTAAAAAATTGTATCAAACAAAACAGAGTAATCCGGATGCGCTTACAAGCAAAAAACATCCCAGCAATCCGGAAGACCTCAAAGTGGTAGAAGGCATCGGTCCGAAAATTGAGCAATTGCTCAAAAATGACGGTATCAAAACATGGCGCGACCTCGCCAATGCCAAAGTAGAGCGACTCAAAGGCATCCTCGATGCTGCCGGAGACCGCTACCGCATACACGACCCGGGTACTTGGCCCGAGCAAGCACAACTCGCCGCCAATGGAGATTGGGACAAACTGAAAGAGTTCCAAGACTTCTTGCAAGGTGGGCGTACCAGCTAAAAGAGAAATTCTAAAAGACTAATTTTAAAAGTCCTCTCAGTTTGAGAGGGCTTTTTTTTGTGTTTTACCCAACGTGACCATAATGAGTGAATGTTGAATGAGCGAATGAGTGAATAATTAATGCTACAATATCCAATGTCCTGTTAGCATAAAAAAAGCCGAACCACCGCAGTAGTCCGACTTTTAAAATATCTATAAATCAGATGGGTTGTCGAGGCAGTCATTTATCTTGACTCCCGCCCCTTCTGTTACAATCTCACCTCTGTATCGTAGGTCACTGTAATCATATCACCTGCACCTTCAAATCCGGTGTATTTTCCGCTTTCATCAGAGCCGATTTTGAAGATACGTCTGTCTACCTCAGCCGAACCTTTTACGCGAAGCGGGTCCATGCTTTGTACTTCAAAAGCACTTTCGATGACCTGCTTGGCACCTCTCATTTCGAGTGTAAGGTCGGCTATATAGTTATCGCCGCTTTGTCTGACATTAGAGATATTGGCAGTGGCAGTCGTGTATTTTTCTACATCAAAATAATCCCATTGGCGGAGGTGATTAGCGAGTTTTTCGCTTTTTTCGTTGATAGAAGCAAGGTCAATTGCCAAATCAGCATTGAGCGATTCAATGCCACCGTCCATGTTGACATTTACAAAATTCCACGATGCAAAACCGCCATCGGCAGAGTAACGCTCGTTTTCTGCTGTCCATCCTATTTTACCCGGCGTGTTGTCAGGATTGATGATGAATGAAGCTACATCTACGGCAGTTGCCATCACCTCTTCTCCGGTATCAATGACATCAGCAGTTTTCTTGGCAGGGTCGCAACTGATAAGCATAATCAGTGTGGCAAACAGTAGTACATTTAATAATGATTTCATACTAATAATTAATTTTGAATGAGTCTCCCAATAACTATCGGGATAAATACGTGAATGTTTTCAGAGAAGTCGAAATAAATAAGCTAGTCAAAATGCAAAGTTATTTTTTATTCAATCAAATATAAGGTCATTAAGTTAGAGCAAATTTAGATTTTGCATTAGTTAAAAATAAATTTATAAATAACTTAAATGACAATATCTTCGCCAAACTATGAACCATGAACTTTGAACTATGAACTATAAACTAAGTAACAAAAATTTCATATAAAATTGTAAAGTATCTTTTGCGGGGGAAGGTCCGTCCGGTCCTGCCACTTTGAATATGCTGTAAAGCGGCAGTTGGAAAGTTGCGCTGACCTGCAAGCGTAGCTCTCCTTTCTCATTAATAACAGGTTCGATTTGGGCGGGTACATTGAGCGGTGTTTCTATACCGAGCATCATAAAGATGCCTTTCGCGGTAAATTCTCTGCTTGTTCCAAATTTTAGCGGCGCGTCATTTTTCGCTTCAATTTCTTCAAAAGTAAAGGTCGAATTAGGAAACATATCCATTTTCAACATCTTATTTTGCACCTCATTATCCAAATCATCCAAGCCCATCGTGATGTCCGAAATTTGTACTTCAAAACTACCTTTCGCGCCTGTGAGTGTGTTGTTTTCGCCCAAATTGAGCGTTCCTGACAGGGCAGTAGCTTCTCCTACATAACTATCTAATGGCGGCAAAAAGCTAAAAATCAAAATCGGTTCATTTTTATTTTGGGGAGCTTCTACCTTCCAATTTTGACTGATTTTCGCGGCTTTATTTTTAGTATTGACTTGGTTTTGCGGCTTTTCCGGCAATTCCAAACCCAATGCTTTCCAATCTTTGACGGGAATATCGTCAGAAATAAACGATAGAGCATCACCATTTTCCAAATTTTTTATTTGCCGCTTGATTTCTGTTTCAATTAATTTGCCTGCTTCCGCAAAAACCTTGTCCCGGTTGCGCCAAGTACCCGATACCAATGCCTCGTCAAATTGTTGGAAAACGGGTTTGACGCAATTGTATTGGGAGTAAATTTCTGCCGAAATCGTGAGGCTGCCCTCGCTAAGATATGGGTACAAATTAAAATAAAAACTTCGCGTAGTGCGGGACTGCTCAAATTCGGACATTTTCCCGAAATCCGACATGCCTTGCGCTACACTCGCCTTCGCTTCACGTATAAATTCCTCTTGGTCAAAGCCGCTTGGCACTTCGCCCGCAAGGTCGGTCAATTTGATAGGGGCAGTGACGGCGGTGCGTCCGTTTTTCCATACCAAAATATCCTTTTTCACATTATCGGTATCGCCCTGATGCGCGAGTCGTGATGCACGAATGAAGTTTTTGACCCGCGATGTTTTTTTGTAGCGACCATAATAAAATGAACGTCCTTCCGAATTTTGGAAAACAATACTTGGCGTGTAGGTCACTTCCTGCGGTGCGCCATCTACAACGTCTTTTACACTAAAATCAACTTCGATTTTATCGGCTAATTTTTTGAGTACATCCAAGTCTTCAGTATCAAGGATGGGAGATTCGGAATTGACAAAAAGGATGAGTTGGTCGTAGCCGTAGCAAGGTGCCACCAACTCTTGTTTTTCGTGTGTAGAGGGAAGAGGCTGAAAGCCGCGTTCTACATTTGACACAAAAAACAATAACGGTAATATATATTTTAAAAACATAAAACGACTAATTTATTCTTTCGGATTGCCTTATCCTCTGATAATGTCCAGCAATTCATTCAATTGTTTGGCTTGCTGCTTAGTTAATTTCCGAACGCCCGAACTCAAGACCACTTTTGAAGGAGCATCGCCGATATTTGCCAATAGTTCCAAGCCTTTTTCGGAAATAATAATATCCATTGCGCGGCGGTCCTGCTCGCAAATCATTTTTTCGACCAAGCCCTTTTTCTCCAATCGCACCACGATGCGCCCTACATCCGAGCCTCTATCCAACATCCGAGAACGGATTTCTTTGATGGAAATCGCTTGTTCATTTTGTCCGCGTAGTATTCGTAAGACGTTGAATTGATTAGAAGTCAAATTATAATCGGAAAAAAATTGTTTTTCACAATACAACATGCTATACACTGTATGGTACAAGTTCAAATGCACTTTTTGATATTCGCTTTTGAATCCCCGCATTTTGAGTTGTTCCTTTAAGTCCATGAACGCAAAAATTATAAGTTTAAACTTCTATTTTAATGTTGTGATAACATACGGTTTGGAATTTGGTTTAAGCACAAACAAGATTTTTCATAAAAAATTCGCCTTGCAATTATTCCCTATTTTATGGACACACTATAGCATAGCGATATTTTTTGTAATTTTAGAGTATATTTAAAAAAATATGACAATAATTCAGTAATGAAGTTACCCGACAATTTCATTTTTTATAATTTACAAAATAAAAATATGACAAAACAAATTTTTACATTAATCCTCATTTGTATTTTTTTCTCATTACAAATTGATGCCCAACCCATCAAGAAGGTTTTAATCGAAAAATACACCTCTGCTTATTGTGGCAATTGCCCACGCGCCAGCGAGCAACTCAAAGAACTCACTGCCAATAATGATAATGTGATTTGGCTCTCGCATCATGCGGATTTTATACCCGATGCCATGCACCTCAGCGAACTTGACGCTTACTCTGCCGATTTTGCAGGGAGTAGTGCGCCGCGTGCTTCTTTTGACCGTGTGCTTTTTGATGGTGCCAATTATGTTGCCGTCACTTCCGGTACTTGGACAGACCGCCTCGCTACCCAACTCGCCGAACCCGCCCACGCATCTATCCATTTTGACGGTTATTGCGATCTCCAAACACTGTATTTGACCGCTACTATATATTTTGCAACACTACCGGAACCGGGCGATATTCGACTGACGGTTTTTGCCGTAGAGGATGTTGTAGTTGGTTCGGGTTCGGGCTACGACCAAGCTAATTATGACAATAACAATCCGAACAGTTCGCTATTCGGTTTGGGGCATCCGATTACCGCTTATGAGCATTTGAATGTAACCCGTGCGGTCATTTCTGACCTGTGGGGTACACCCGACATCGTAGCCGAAACGCCCGAAATTGATGTGCCATACAGCCATGAATTTGTGTATAATTTTCCCGTAGAATTTGACATGCACGATATGCGTATCGTCGCTGTCTTGCATTATCACGATGAGAATGACTTGAGCAAACGCTACGTCATCAATGCCGAACAAACGGACGCTTTTGGCTTCATCGAAGTTAGTACCGAACAAGCCGACACGCCAACCTTCGCTGCTTACCCCAATCCTTTTTCTGACCGTACTTTTATCGAAATTAATAACCTTCCGGCAGCAGCCGAATTGCGTGCGTATACGATGACAGGGCAAAATGTTTCATTGGATTATACGATAAATACTGACGGTATTATTGTCCGTAATAATCATCTTGCATCCGGTACTTATCTTTTTCAAATTGTGAATACGGATGATAATATGATGATTGGTAAAGGAAAATGGATAGTACGATAAATGGATTTTATTGAGATGTTTAAATTTGTGGTGAAAGTAGTTGGCACTTTTTTGAAATGTAAAATGTAAAATATCGAATGTAAAACTCACATTTCTGTTAAATTTTTTCGAGTTATTAAATGTTCCGAATGAGGTCATTTTTCTTATTGAAATTCAAAATTTTCACAAGTTAATTCAAAATATAATTTGGCTTTTTAAATTAATTTTAATAAAATATTAATTTTAAATTATTTGAGTGTGAAACACATTAGTGGAAGTTTAATATAAAAATGTGCTTTGTAGGCGCATAGCGTCGATGCCATTTGTAACACAGAACATCCAACCATCCGAAAAAGGCGCGTAGCGTCGTCCCCCTTAATACGCCAGTTTTAATAGTGCCGCCGCTACGCGGCTTAGGAAGTTGTGGAACTAATCGTCGGTTACAAAGCGTGCTTCCGATAGCTATCGGAACTATGCGCCTAATATTATGAATCCACTTATGTGTGTCACACTCAAATTATTTATTATTAATTGAAAATCAATAAAATAAAAAACACCTCGCGTTCACTCGCGTTATACAAATTTACATTTTACAACTTGTCCCGATGAATATCGCGGATTTATTATTTTACATTTTACATTTATTTAATGTGAAAACAAAAGTGTCAACTGCAATTCTAAACATGCCATTTTATTTTTATATTAAAAATTTTATTTACTCTATATGAGAAAAATTTAAAATCGTAATGTAATGCACTAATTATTTCAAGGGAATTATCAATAAATTCATAAAAAAATTAGTGCATTCGTGGCAAAAATAAGTATTACATTATCAGAAATAATTTTTCGCATGTAGAGTAAAAAAAAATTTAAAAACAGCTATTTATGTATATTTTCAACCACCACTTGACAGTTAAAACAGTCATTACGGAGTTCTCAATAAATCTTTATCGGACTTTATGTGTTAAAAATATAACTAATGTACTTTACACTCTTTTGGCGAGGTATGTATGCTAATTAAAACTTTGATAATCAGCAATTTACAAAATAGCATCATTCAACAAATTGTAAAAAACTATGAACTATGAACTTGCAACTATGAACTGATAGTCCCGATTTGCAAACAGGATACTACTCGTAGTTTTCAAATTCATTTGCTCATTTACTCATTTTTTCCAAAAGAAAACTTTGAAATACCAAATAAACAAGCTATTTTTGCACTCCAATTTTAGAAAACGATACAAATAAGAAGATATGGCACATCACGCATCAGCTAAAAAAAGAATGAGACAGGACGCAAAAAAGCGTCTGCACAACCGCTATTACAAGAAAACAGCACGTACTGCAATCAAGAAATTGCGCGAACTGACGGATAAAGCCGAAGCAGAAAAGTTTATGCCCAAAGTGGTTTCAATGATAGACCGTTTGGCAAAGCGTAATCTTTTTCATAAAAATAAAGCAGCGAATTTGAAAAGTAAATTGGCAAAACACGTTGCGAACTTGGGCAAATAATTCCCTTTCGTGAAGTGTCGGCTTTTTAATAAAAATATATCAAAAGCGTATTCCGTATCGGAGTACGCTTTTTTAATTTTGAGTGTGAGGTAAAAAGTGCGCGTAGAAAACCGCCACCCACCGCCCACCACTCGCAACTGACAAACCATGCAAGTAGAAGTACTCAAATCCAAACTCCAACAGGTATTTGTAACCGAATCGAATGTGGCGTATCGCGGCAGTATCACTATTGATGAAGACCTCCTCGACGCTGCCAATCTCCACGAATGGGAACTCGTACACATCAATAATGCGACGAAAGGTACACGCATCATTACCTATATTTTGAAAGGTGAACGCGGCAGTGGCAATGTGTGTATGAACGGCGGCGCATCACTACACGCAGGCGTAGGCGACAAGATTCATATTTTGTCTTTTTGCCACATTGATGCCGAAAAAGCAAAGGCACACAAACCACTGATTATCCTGACAGGCGAAGATAATCGTGTGGTCGGTAAGAAAGAAGTGTAAGAGCATATTTGAAATTGAGAACGCTTCACTGTAAGAGGTCAGATTCAGGATGTACTTCTATTTCATCTGATTTCCGGCAGCGAAGCGTTTTTAATCCTATATACTGTGAACGGCATAAATTTCGGAAAACTGTAATGACTACTTTACAAGCTGACCGCGAATACTGTAATGACTGCTTTAGCTGTCAAGTAAAATAAAAAACTTATTTATAATTTTTTTGTTTTTGAATTAATTACAAATTAAAGTAATGTTATGCGTGACAGCTAAAGCAGTCATTACGAAGTTCCCGTCTAGCCTGTTTAGCAATGTCATTAAGTTAAGAAATTTTGAAATACATTTTAATAAAAAATAAATTTGTAATTACGTTGATTTTGTAGTCGCATAGTTCCGATAGCTATCGGAAGCACTCTTTGTAACGACGAATCTCCATTCAATTGAAAAAG
>CALCMV010000290.1 GCA_937967535.1 uncultured Saprospiraceae bacterium | reverse complement strand
TTTTTCTTTCGACAAATTCCCAAATGTAGATAAAAATCTTGGACCGGAAATGAAATCGACAGGCGAAGCGATACGTTTTATTGATGACCTGAGCGACCCGTTTTTCCGCGAATTGGATAAGAAGCGGAGTATGTTTTTGATGCGTTAATGTAACGCTAAAGTGTGGGTTGTGGGGTTGGATTTTGATTGTTTTTTTTGTACATTTGAAAAATACATCAAACCAAAATTAGTTATCAATTATGCTCATCATAGAAGGCATGAATCATTTTGAATACCAAATCCGAAAGTACAAAGACGACATGACGGACGAGGAGTTCCTTGAATTTTGCGGAGCGAATGATAATATGCTGATTGAACGGGATAAAGACCGAAATATCCTTGTAAAGCCTTTATTGGTCTTTCCGGTGGCATGGTGTCAAAAGCTGATTTGTCGGGCAATTTGGAAATGGGAAGAAAAATATGGTATGGGGATTTCATTTAGTCCGAGTGTAGGTTTTGAATTGCAAAATACAGCGATACGCACAGCAAATGCCAATTGGATAAGTACCGAAAGGTGGAGTACTGTTCCGAGAGAGGATTACGATAAATTTATTTACGTACCACCTGATTTTATCGCAGAAGTTGTTACGCCTACGAGTAATTTGAAAAAACTGAAAGAAAAAATGTTAGAGTGGATGGAGAATGGAGTAAGGCTCGCTTGGCTTGTCAATCGTTACGAAAAAACGACCCACATTTACCGTGAAAATGGCTCGGTTGAACTTGTAGAAGGATTTGATAAAACCCTTTCAGGAGAAAATGTGATGCCCGAATTAGAGTTGGAGTTAGCACCATTATTGGAATTACCCTGATTTTTTCATCATCAAAAATGTAAAATTATGACACTTTCAATTAATGCGCCTTTGGATGTGAATTTGCCAACAAAAAAAATGTCGAATGAGGAGTTTTTTGATTTTTGCATGGCGAATAAAAAATTGCGAATTGAACGCGATAAACATGGAAATATAATCATTATGCCACCACTAACAGGTAATTCAGCATATCGTGAGGACGAAGTATTCGTAGAAATTAAAAACTGGCACAGGAAAATAGACAGTGGTATGACTTATGGATCGAGTGCCGGCTTCATATTACCTAATGGTGCAACTCGCTCGCCTGATGCAAGCTGGACAAGTCAAGAGCGTTGGGATAAACTCACCGAACAAGAAAAAGACGAGTTTATGCCTGTTGTACCGGATTTTGTTATAGAAGTTCGCTCAAAAAGTGACAGTCTCAAGAAATTACAAGATAAAATGGAAGAATGGATGGAAAACGGTGTACGCCTTGCTTGGCTTATTGACCCGAAAACTAAAACAACTTACATTTACAGAGAAAATGGAACGTCCGATATTATAGAAGGATTTGACAAAAAACTTTCCGGTGAAGATGTGGCAGAAGGCTTTGAATTGGATTTAAATTTGCTTTTGAAAAAACCCTGATTTTAAACGTGATTTAGTTTTTCCAACAAAAAATAATGACAAAACATACGCACAAACCAACCTATAAGGTTTCCAAAAACCTTATAGGTTTATTTTTACTATTAATCATCAAGACCACCAACCTCTCCGCCCAAATCGGCATCCCCGAACCCCCGCCATTAGATACCACCAAACAACGCATCAAAATCGAAAACGCCGATTCTGCCGAATACATCAAGGAAAATAAAGAAACCCAAAAAATTCTCGTTGGCAATGTCGTTTTGAATCAAAAAGGCACGATGATGTACGCCGATAGCATGGTTGTGATAGACCAAAAAGTACGTGCATTTGGCAATATCATCATTGAACAAGATACGACGACAATCTATGCCAATCGACTGAATTATAATGGCGATACCCGCAAGGCTACGCTCATAGATGAAGTCGTTTTATCCGATGGCAAACAAAAATTATTCACCGATAAATTGGATTATAACCTCGACACTGAAATCGGCGAATACCACACCGGCGCGACCCTCGAAGGCGACAATATCAACCTCAAAAGCGACCACGGATATTATCACACCGAAACCAAGCAAGCCTATTTTAAAGGCAATGTCGAGGTGGTTGATTCTAATTTTACGCTGACGGCTGATACGCTGCATTATGATACCGAAAAACAAATTTCCTACTTTCACGGACCTACCGACATCGTGACCGAAGACAAGCAAATTTATTGCGAAGCAGGCTTTTATAATTCAGCAGAAAACTATGCGGAGTTTGAACAAAATGTCAAATATAAAGGCGAAAACCAATACGCGACTTCTGATAAAATTATTTACGATGGCGATGCGGATGAAGTGTATTTTGAAGGAAAAACCAATTTCCAAGATGAAAACCGCACCGTCGAATCAGGCGATGCCTACTACGATTCGGAGCGCAAGATTTCGCAATTTCGTAATAATGTCAGAATCGCGGATTCTATACAAGTCATCTATGCCGACAGCTTGGATTATTATGAAGAATTGGACTCGCTGAAAGCATGGGGAGATGTGGTGATTCAAAGCCGCGAGCGAGACATCTGGGCGGATAGTCTGCAATACGGAGAAAAAGCAGGAACGGGCATCGCATGGGGCGATGTGGTGATGATAGATTCGACGCAATCCATCTGGGCAGACCAACTCGAATACGGCAATAAAAGCACCGCCACTGCAACAGGCAAAGTATTGATTATCAATCATAAAGACGACCTCATTCTCGAAGC
>CALCMV010000289.1 GCA_937967535.1 uncultured Saprospiraceae bacterium | reverse complement strand
TTCATATCGAATCAGTCACTTATCTCGATAAACTCCTTCTCCGATATTTCGCCAAAACCATCCCGATAGCTATCGGGATTGATTATCAGTTTGAAAAATTCCAAACATGCTCTTATTGATTCATTAAAACATTATTTCATTTCAAATTTACTCATTTATTCATTTACTCATCTTTTGCCAAAAACGCGCAAGAGTTAAAAATGTAGATACTAAAGTTAAAGAAGAGTTTACTCTTGCTTGATAATTTTTTTATTCGCTCTAAGTCCGTCCATATTGACCTCCATCAGATAGACACCCGAAGGAAGTGCTTCATTCATATCAATAGTTTCTTTGTGGATGCCTTCAGTTTGAAGCACCAATTGTTGCTGCCGGATAATACGACCTGACATATCCGACACGCGAATAGTGAGTGACGCGCCCGGTCTGCTTTTCACTGTAACATGTACTTCCTCTTTGAATGGAACAGGGTGAACATTGATAACTGCACCGTCATCATCGAAATTGACGGCTTTGATTTCCGAATAGGCATACGCACCATCAAAATCAATTTGTTTGAGGCGATAGTAGCGTGTTGACATTTTATTTGGTTTATTGTCTATATACTCATAATTTTGCGGAAAAATCGTCGTGCCCGCGCCATTTACGCGATATATTTCGTCGAAAGCATCTATTTGCCCGTTTATATTCTCTTCTGCCATTTCCAATACAAAATACTCATTATTTGTCTCGGTCAATGTGCGCCATGAAACGATAACATCGCGCTCGTTGGCTGCTTTTTTTGCTTCAAAATGCAGCAATTCGACAGGCAGTTCAATACTTTCTTCCAGTCGAATATTGTCAAAAGTAAAGCCATCGCCATTGAATGGGTCGTCGGCACTTGATATGCCTGATTGACTGAATTTTATCTGAAAACTTTCGGAAATATCCTGACCTGCATTTAGGAGTATCGTGGCGATATTGATAGAACCCGTTTGTGCAAAAAGACTTTCATTCAAAGCAGATTCCAAATCCAAATTGTAGACCGAAACCCAAGCATTATTTTCATTACCACGCACAAAAACGCGATTATCAGGGTTCGATTCTTGTTCGTGGTTTCTATATTGAAATGAAAGGAAGAGTGTCTGTATCGGAATCTTTCCACCTGCACCTCGCAAACTGAAATTCGATAGATTTTTTGTGATGATTAATTCATTGACTGCCTCAATTCCATCAGCTACATTATTGAGTGTAAGGGCTTTGCCTGCAAGGGCAAAATCATCTCCAATCACCAATTCTCCATTCGGATTGCTACTTTGAAAATCAAGGAATGGCAAAGCACCAACGCCCATTTTATTTTGCTGAATCACATCGGCTTCAAGGTTGTCAAAATCTTCGGCAACTTGAATGGGGGCAGTGACGGGCGGGTTGCAAAGTTGCAACAAAGTGACTGCTTCGGGTACAGCATCATTCGTCGTATTGGCATCGCTTGGCAGAGAAGTTGTTGCTGTTAGTTTGTGTATGCCCGTTGCGGTAAAATCTTTTGCAAAACCAAAAGTAAATTCTTCCAATTCGCCGGGCTGAATCGTGCCGTTGAACCGTTCGGTAACGAGCGTCAGACCATTCAAAGCAAATGAAACATCAAAATTGCTCGCGGCGGTATTGCCTTTATTTTCCAACTCTACGGTAATTAATTGATTGGGCGAATGTGAGCTATTGGTAAATTCGCGCCCTACGGCAGATACGGGCGAAATGATGCGTTTGACGCGCATATCGCTAAAGCTATTGCAAGGCACATTATCGCTAATTGCTCTTTTTGCAATGGCTCTGTAACCGCGATGATTGGTGCTGCTAATGGGACGTACACTATACCATTCTTCGCCGGATGGTGCTTGATTATCAATAATAAAACCGGTAGCATTTGTGACTGCAAAGGGCTTCATAAAGGTATCTAATCGCATCACTTCGTAAGAAGCCGCACCTTTTACATCACTCCAATTTAGGTAAATTTTTCCATTGCAAGACTGCGGTTCTTCAAGCACAGGCTGTTGCATGATGGTAAAGGGATATTCATTCGTCACCGATGAGTTGCCGCCATTTGTGGTGATTTTGACACGACCATGATTGGTATGTTGTATATTTTCAGGGAATGTAAAGTCAACATAACCTGCCTTTACATGCCCGGCATTGGTTGGTATTTCTTTCCATGTAATACCATCATTGAGAGAGTAGTGTACCTTGACATCATTTTTGCCCGGACCGGCGGCGTTCCAACGGAAAAATTCCCGCGCTCCCGGCATAAATGTCTCGCCACCAACAGGATATACCAATTCAACTCCGTTAGTAATCACCTCATATACCACAAAATATTCTTGCGGACCTTCGGGTACTTCCAGCCCTGTAACGCGAATGGTGTAAGTGCCGGGCAGCACTTCGCCGGGTACATCTTTGCTAAAGGTAACTTGTTCTACATTATTCAAATCATCTAAACCGCGTATGGCATCATTATCAACATTTGTAGGAGTGGGGTCGAGTATCCAAGGATGATAAACGATTTCATTGGGAGCAGTGACGGTGAGTTGGAGATTATTTACGAGTGCTTTTGCTGCACCCTGAACTCCTTCTTTATCATGCCAGTATAGCATCACGCGCACTTCGGCGGCATTGGTCGGGACGTTTATTGTGTATTCATCATATTGTCCGTTTGAAATATTTTCTTGGAAAAAACGCTCTTCGCGCAAAGCCTCTACTGCCCGCGACACATCAGGCATTCCATACCCAAAAGTATAATCCGGTCCGGGATTGCCAATATCATTTGTCGTATTCATCAAATAGGCTTTGAGTAGTGCTGCCTGCGGGTTGGTATTGAATTGTTTGCGGTAGGCTTCGACCATCAAAGCCCAGGCACCTGCTACCGCCGGAGCAGCCATACTACTGCCGCTAATCTGTACATAATCATTGTTGTTGCCATTAGAACGAATACTTTTTCCGGGTGCAGCAATGTCCGGCTTGAGTCGTCCGTCTTGCACCGGTCCGCGACTACCAAATCCCGTTGTTAGCCCTCTGTGCGAGGTTGCCCCAACGGTCAGTCCGTTTTTATTGCTCGAATAACTTCTTAATACCGTATTAAAACCCGGCGGATAATCGGGACAACTCAGCGAACTGCTATTGCCGGCAGCAACGATGTGCATCAGTTCGGGCATATCGAGCATATGCTGGTCAATAGTTTGGCTCGTTGCATTATACTCTCCGGCAGTAGCACAATTAAAACTCGACGGACCGTAAGAATTATTGGTTGCCACCATACCCTGTGCATGATAAGTGGATGCTTTGACAATGATACTGCTGGTGATTTCCATCAGCAACATGGAGTTGTAAGCAATCCCTCTGTGCCAGGGGTCAATATTGCCCGTTCCGGCAGTAATGCCTGCTACGTGATATTGGTGTGAACCCCAGATGTCGAGGTTTGTTTCGTTGGTCACACGATGCTCAAAATCGGCGTGATTGTCTACATAACCACCATCGCCAATACCAATCAGCACACCTGCACCGGTCAATTGTTGATTGCCCAAAAATCCTGCGCGTACCGGATGGATGCCTATGGCAGGAACGCCATAGTGATTGAGCTTTACATCGGGTGCTTTGACAGGCTCTACATATGCTACGAAAGGCAAGTCTGCCAATGTCATAATCTGCTCAATATCAGCGCGGACTTCAAGGTGGCGGGGATTGTTGAGTGATTTGCCGAGCAATTTACAGTCTATACTTTCCAGATGGTTTCGGATGGTGTTTGTCGCCTCATCGTGAAGAATGAGGTTCAGGTCAATTTTGTCGGCAACCGGAGTAGCCCACTGCGGCAAATCACCTTCGCAAAGAGCAGCCGACATCTTACTTTCTATGGGCATTTTTGTCCATGCGCGAAGGTCGCTTGTACTTATTTTTTCTCTTGTAATATCTTGTGAAACGGCGGCTTGATAGGCATTTGCGCCTAAGTAAGAAAGCAATCGGATACCCGCTTTGGCGAGTTGATTGCGGGTATATCGTTTAGGTAAATTTTTGAATTGCAGAACGACATAATATTCGTCTTCGAATAATACATCTTGTAGTTTTTGAGGCTGCTCTACAAAATCGGAAAGGGATTCGGCAGGCGTAAAATTAGTTGATTTAAGTTGTACTTTGTAATTCTCTTTACTAACTTGTGCAAATGATGAAGTCGTGACTACCACAGCAAAAGTCAGCATCCAGATGAATGTTGCTCTCATGTTTAGTTGCTTTTTGTGTAGAAGTCAGAAGTCAGACCATTTCATTGTAAGAAGTCAGATAATGAAAAATGAATTATCTGATACTTGGCAACAAGGCGGTCTATCTTTTGACCCTTTTTTTTAAGTAGAAAGTAGTACGCAGGTTATTGGATTTGTTCCCAAAATATTGTTGAACAGGCGAGAACGCTTACGGGATTTGCGGATATTTGTGACGGGGATTTGCACGACGATATGTAAAAAAAGGTGTTCTATGAGAATAATGAGTTCATTTTGAATGGGTCAATGTTTTGAATGTGATAATATGTTTTAGAGTTTTTTTGTGAAAAATAATATGTGAATTATTTTATTTTTAAATGAAAATTATATTATGTTTTTTTATAAAAACTATAAATTATTTGTTTGTCAATAAAAAAATGGTCGCATTGAAGTGTAGTCGTTTTTTAATTAAGTAAAATTATTTTATAATTTATTTATCACTAAAAATTAATTATTTATAAATATTTTTTATCATAAAATAATTTAAAAATGCCCTTATTTCTGTAAAATCAAGAAATATTTGATGGCAAAAAATTATTAACATACATTAGAATAGAATTAGTTTGGTTTTTTAGTATAATAAATAATACTTTTTAAATATTAATTAAGTAACTGATTATCAATTATTTATAATTTAATTTTTTTCTTTAAAAATCCCCAAAACTGCGCTTATAAAAATAAATTAATTTAAATGGATAGAATAAAAGCCCGCGCCATATTGGATGAAATGATAGAAAATCCGAGTCTGCACCGCCACTGTCTGACGGTAGGTATGGTCATGGAAGCCTACGCCAATAAGCTCGGCGAAGACCCTGACGAATGGTATATTACAGGTATATTACACGATGCAGATTATGAAAAATATCCCACAGAACATCCGAATATTATCGTACAGAAAATGCGCGATATGGGCGAGGAAAAAATCGCACATGCTATCTCCGCACACTACACGAAATGGAATGTTCCGTACAATACGCTACTCGACAAAGCCCTACTTGCTTGTGACGAATTGACGGGCTTTATTATCGCTGCCGCACAGATTCGCCCGACGAAATTGGAGGGTTTGAGTGCGAAATCAGTGAAGAAAAAGTTTAAAAATCCAAAATTTGCAGCAGGTGTGGAGCGCGACGAGGTAATGGCAGGTGTGGAAATGATGGGCGTGGATTTTACGGAGCATATCAATTTTATTATTGAGGTGTTGCAGGTACATGAGGGGGAGTTGGGATTGTGAGAATGAGTAGATGAATAGATGTGTAAATGTGTCAGCCTTCTAATTTTTCGATAATCCATGTTTTGACTTCTTGTAAAGGTGAGTCTTTTTTATCCTTGTCTTTCTTTTGGATGAGGGTGTTGAGGAATTGTTCAATCATTGACAAACCAATTTAAATTGTAAAAAATATTTACACCGTAATCCAATAACTCGGAAATTTCATCGTCTGTCATTTTCTTGATTTTGGTTTCGTGATTTTTATACGTAACAATAAAAACTGATATATCTTTAGTTTTTTCTACCAATTTATTGAAAATGAAAGGACTATGAGTGGTTAAAAAATATTGATTATTATTTTCGTCATCTATTATTGCCTCTGCCAATTCACTAATATAAGGCGGGTAAGCGTGACTTTCGGGTTCTTCAAAAAGAATGACAGAGTTTTTATTAGAAAGAATTGCTGCGTGGTGGAATATCATTCTTTGGAGTGTATCTGCTATCAGATTATAGTCGGTTTTATATGAAACGCCATCTATTTTTTTCTGAATTTCGATTGTTTTCACTTTAGGGTCAAGTAGTATTTCAGAGCCATATTCTGTGAAAAAATTGGCAATTTTGATTCTTAATGCCTTATTGGTTTCTATTGTTTTGACCAAATTGGCACCATAAGGTGGACGCAAATAACCATTGTAAGTTTGATTGTAAGTTGTTGTAGCTTTAAATGTATATTTTTTGATACGCTTTGCATCAGACAGAGACGAATCAATAATTTTTCCGTTATTATCTAATCTTATTTCTTCATTCGTTTTTGATTGATTTTCTGTATTAAATACTAATTTATACTGCTCATTTTCCTCGTCAAAATTTAGCGAAATTTGGTGTGTATTATTTATGTTAATTTGTACATTTAAATGAGTTTCATTATCATAAAATAAATTGCTAAGGGCATTATAGCGTACATTTTCTGACAAGTATTTGTTGGAATTTTTACTAAATCCCGCACCATACATTCCCAAAGCCTCCAAAATATTCGATTTCCCCACATTCGGCTTGCCTACAAATACATTGATACGACTACATTCGAGTTCCATTTCCTTGATGGATTTGAAATTTTCGATGTGTAAGGTTTTGATATGATGTTCGTTCATAATATTGAATTTATCCTTTCGCCGAACACCGTTGTAGGGACAGGGCATGCCCTGTCCCTACAACGGTGTTCGGCGAATATCCTCAAAATTACTCAAAAAATCGCGTAGCCAATCAAAAATCGAAAATCAAAAATCATTGAATCTCCAAAATCTTCATCTCTACCCGTTGGTTTTTGCGACGACCTTCCACATTGGCATTGGAAGCAATAGGTTGGATTTTGCCGTACCCTCTGTTGGTGACGCGCACTTTGCTGATGCCGTTTTCTTTTAGGAAATTGGCGACGGTGGCAGAACGTGCGCTCGAAAGTTCATTGGCAAATTCGTGACTGCACAAGCCATTGGTATGTCCGCTGATTTCGACGATGAGGTTGGGATTTTGGTCGAGGAATTTGAGGGCGCGAAGCAGTTCGGCTTCTGAGGTTTCTTTTAGCGTTGCCTCATTTGCATCAAAATAAATATTATTTAACGGTATAATTTGACCAACTTCTATTGGGTATAAAGTGACGTTTTCTTCCAACTCGCGATACTCTTTCGGCTTGGCGGCTTCCGGTGAATTTATGGCAATATCGCGCTCGCGTTCCTTCGCTTCTTTGCGAACTTTCTGCGTGATTTCGCGGCGTATTTGCGCTTCTATTTCTTTTTTGTAACGCAAAGATAATTCCTCGCGGAGTTCTTCTTTGAGTTCGTCGGCGAGTTGTGTACGGAGCGATTTTTCGATGTCGTCGCGCATGGCTTCGCGGAGTTCTTTTTCGATGTCTTCGCGCATTTCGGAGCGCAAATCATCTTTTACATTTCCCTCCAAATCACGCTTCAATTGTTGGGCGACACTTTCTTCCATATCTTGCTCCAATCGCTGCGCTACGCTTTGTTCTAATTCATTGCGAAGTTGTTGCTCAATATCGTCGCGGAGCTCGGTTTCGAGTTTGGAGCGGACTTCGCGGGAGAGTTCATTTTCCAATTCCTTGCGTACATCGCCAATCATTTCCTGTTGCAATTCGAGGCGGACTTCCTCAATCAAATCGCGTTCTACATCTTCGCGTACTTCGGCTTGCAATTCTTCGAATGAGGGCGTTTCAGTCATTGTTTTGCCGCCTTCCATATTGGCAACGATTTCGTCGTCGCTTGGGCGATTATCGGGTTTATAGCTTGATTTAGGTTTTTCGGGAGGCGAGTTGCGAGTTGCGAGTTGCGAGTTTTCGAGTTCAAGTTCTTTATCCCTTTCTCGCTTACGTTCTCTTTCTCTTTCTGCACGGAGTTCCGCCATGATTTTTTCTTTCTCATCTTCCTCATCCTCATAATACAGATTTTTAAATTTATCTTTCATCAATGCCGTTCTCGGGTCGTCTTCTATTTCATCTACCGTTTGGTGCAAATTGGCATATTTGTCTTTGAGGCGTAGCATGCGTGGGTCTTCTTCGATTTTTCGGCGGTATTTTATCGTCACTTTTTCTGGTTTTTTATCGGTCAAATCTTCGTCTTCTCTTTCTTCTACTATTTCTTCAATTTCGTATTCGAGCGAGAGTAATTTTTGTTTTAATGACTCTAATTCGGGCGAATCTTTTTTGGAATCACGCCGTTTCATCCGCTTGACTTTCGCGGGGATTTTGATTTCCTCTATAATTTCGGGGTCATCGCCGTCGTAATCAATTTCTTCGTACACCGTCTCCGTTTTGGGAGCTTCTCTGACGCTAAAATATCCGGGAATTTCGGGCAATTCATCATCGGTTTCATCATCAATAATAACTACAAGCTGCTCCTCAATTTCGGGTCTAGGGGCGAGTTTTTTTGAATAAACCCGCTTGTCAACTTCTTTCATTTCATTCGAGCGCACCGCCGTAGTGGATTCAATTTCGCGGGGTTTCCTTTTCATGGTAATATTCAATTCCACAGGTTCTTCTTCCTCCACTTCCTCTTTTTTCATGGTAATATTCATGTGAACAGGGTTCTCTTTCTTTTCTTCGGGTTTCTTTTTCATGGTAATATTCATATGAACGGGGTCGGGTTTGGGTAGTTTTTTCATCGTAAAATTAATCACTGTAACGGGTTTTGGGCGCACTTCTTTTGGCAATTGAATTTTATACAAATTTGACATCAAACTCTGCTCTCCTACATCCGACGAAAAGTAAGCGTATTCACCGGAAGCAGGAATGGTATAGTTGTAATCATTGCCCGGCGTGTTGATTCTTTCTCCGAGATTTAGCGGTTCGCTCCACTTCGTCCACGTATCGTCCAAACGCCGACTCATAAATACATCGTAGCCGCCGTATCCGGGATGTCCCATTGAGGAAAAATAAATCGTTTTATTATCTGCCGCAATAAAAACACTCGCCTCTTCTGATTTAGAATTGATGACTTTACCCATATTTTTTGGCTCGGTCCAATCATCCTCTTTTTTCCGGAAAGAAACATATAAATCGCGTCCGCCAACTGTTTTGCTGCGTTCTACCGCCATTATGAGTACATCACCTTTTACATTGACATGATACCCAACAAATTTGCTGCGATTATACATGTTTGGAATCTTGAATGACTTGGGTTTTGACCAGCCAAAACCCGTCTTGGTCGAGTAGGAAACGCCGTCTTTTTGCGTCTTGTATTTATTTGCCAAATATACGGTTTTGCCGTCTGCACTCACCGCCACTACGAAATTGTGCGTATCGGTATTGAGTGGCGAACCTACATTACGTGCCTTACTCCACTCCCCGTCTGCTTGACGGCGACTGACCCAAATATCATCTTTATAAATCTCATAAGTATCGCGCTCACGCTCATCAGGCGTATTGCCGGGATGGTATTTTCTGGCAAAATATAAAGTGCGCCCATCCGGTGTGATAATGGGCAATCGCTCCGCATAAACAGAGTTGACATTGCTGCTCAATTTTTCGGCAGGCAATACCTCGTCGTTGTATGGGATGGTATTTATTTTTTGGGCAGAAAGGGTGAATGTGGAGATAATCAGGGCGAGAATTGTAAGTAAGTTTTTCATGTCAAATTTTTTGAGAATGACTCAAAAATCATTCCTTCGCTTACAATTTATGAGTTTTTTTGAAGTATGAAAAATAAGTTATCAAATTTTCCGAAATATAAATCATGGAATTTCATCAATGCTTCGTCCAATTCTTTTTCGGATAAATCTTCTTTCTTTAGTTGCTCAATAGTCAATTTTCGTTCTTGCTGCAATGATAGCCCCACATCTTTCGGCAGACTCCCGTTTAACCGAGTTGTTATGAAAAATACCGCATTTTTTGGTTGTCAATGCGGTAGGTTTTTTTTGTAAAACTCTTTCATAATGAGGACGTAAAACGATTTTGTAAATCGTTCTTCTCGTAGGACGTGACGATTTACAAAATCGTTTTACGTTATTCCACCACAATTTTCCCACTATACACCTCCTCCTCATAAAAAATACGATAGATATACACGCCGTCATTTAGGTGGCTGACTGCAAGTTGTTTATCTTGCGGAAAGGCTTGGCGGCTAATTTGTTTTCCTGTAATATCGTATAGAATAATCTCGTCTGCTGCCGCGATATTTGGTACGTCGAATATGACGACATCTTTTGCGGGGATGGGATAGACGGTGATATTTTCCAGCTTATCATAACGCAAACTGACGATATTGGAATAGTCAAATTGACCATCAAAATCGACTTGTTTGAGGCGGTAGTAGGACGTACCAGAAAGTGGATTTGTATCTCTGTGTGCATAGGTGTGGGTAGTTGTACTTGTACCTTGTCCACCTTGCCAGCCGATTTTTTCCCAGTTGATGCCGTCTTTGCTGCGTTGTATCTCGAAGCCGGAGTTGTTGGTTTCTGTTTCGGTGCGCCACTGAAGGAGCGCAATTTTGTTTTTGATATGAACTCGAAGTGGGTTTGTCATTTCTATAGGAAGAAGTGAGCATAGATCTACTATCTCCGTTGAGGAATTGCAATTTGGAGCATTATTGAAAATACTTGATGTACCGCCGTCAGCTAAGTACGTACAAATATTGGGTAGTCCACAAATAGAGAGATTGGGGTTTGAGCGGAGGTTTAATAATTCTATTGTTGTAGGTCCGATACTTTCCAAGCCTGTCAAATCCACCAAGTTATCATTATACCTAATCCATAAATCTCTACAGAAAGTAATACTATTCAAAGCGGTCAAATCCGTTAATTTATCATTATTTTCAATAATTAAGTTTTCGACAGAAGTAAGACTACCTAAACCTGTCAGATCCATTAGATTGTCATTATTGATGATATTCAAACTTTCCCAATATGCATCACCAACATAAGTAATATTATCCAGACCTGTTAAATCCGTTAAGCTATTATTGGAATCAATAAGCAACGCTCCACGCACAGCATTAAGATTTTCCAAACCTGTTAAATCAGTAAGGCTATTATTAGATGTAATACTTAAATCATCTAGAATCAGGGTAATATTTAAACCGGTCAAACTGGTCAGATTATCATTAGATTCAATAATCAAATTTTGAACAGTATTGAGATTACCAGTAATCAAATCTGTGAGGTTATCATTAGATTCAATAATCAAACTTCCACCAATGTAAGTAATATTCTCCAAACCTGCCAAACTAATCAAGTTATCATTATTGATAATGCTCAAAGTTTCCGAGAATCCACCACCAACAGAAGTCAGATTGTACAAAGCACTCAAACTCATCAGGCTATTGTTGGAATCAATAATTAAGTTTCCTCCAATATTAGTAATGTTGTTCACTCCAGTCAAATTCGTCAGGTTGCTATTAGAGCTAATCTGTAAATCTCTACCAATTGAAGTAATGTTGTTCAAGCCCGTCAAGTCGGTCAGTCCATTATTAGCATCAATCCGCAAATCCCAACCAACAGAAGTCAGATTGCTTAAGTTTGTCAAATCAGTCAAGTTCTCATTGGATATAATTCTCAGGATTTTACTCACTGAAGTAATATTATCCAGACCCGTTAAATTTACCAAGTTATTATTATTTTCAATGGTCAAATAGTTAATAGAAGTAAGATTACTCAAAACAGCCAAATCTATCAAGTTATCATTATCCTGAATCCTTAAACTCGGAATTGAAGTAATGTTGTCCAAACCTGCTAAATTAGTCAAGTTATTGTTAGATTCAATCCTAAAAGCTCCTGCATGAGTGAGATTATCCAGACCTATAAGATTAGTCAGGTTGTCATTCAACTCAATTCTCAAAAAAACAACAGATGCAAGATTATCCAAGCCTGTCAAATTGACCAAGTTATTATTATCCTGAATATCAAAATATCCATTAACGGAAGTGAGATTATTCAAACCACTCAAATCTGTCAAATTATCATTATTGATGATGCTCAAATATTCCCAAGATACATCTTCAGGATAAACTTCTTCATAACCAACATAAGTAAGATTGTCCAAGCCTGCCAAATCAGTCAGACTGCTGTTAGAATCAATAATCAAGTCTCCGTCAATAGAAGTAATTTGACTAAGTCCGACTAACGAAGTAATATCGGTCTGAATAATCTTAATAGAGCCAAGTACCTCTATACATCCCGGATAAGTTGTTGCAAAACCATCTACTTCCTGTTGTGTAGTTAAGATAATATCTCCTTGTGGGCATTGTGCATATATACTGGACTTTGGACATTTTGGAAATTAGGTAACTGGGAAATTCGGGTTTAAATCATAAGTAATTGATTATCAGTTATTTAATTTTTATTAAGGTAATAAATATTCAATTAATTAAATTTTATAATTATTTGATAAAAAA
>CALCMV010000288.1 GCA_937967535.1 uncultured Saprospiraceae bacterium | reverse complement strand
TTTATTCTTATTCGCAATATCCTTTTCCGATTTGGTGGTCAGGTATTTAAACAAGTAGTAAGGCGCAACGTCCTTCTTTAAATTCTTAGCAAATTGTTTGCGCTCATCACTTGACAAGGCTTGCAGTAACTTATTTATTTTGTGGATATTCATGCAGAAAATCGAAAGGAAATGAAATAGATATTTTAACGACACAAATATCTTAAAATCAAACTATAACAAAAAACATATTTTAATAATTTTTCAAAAAATCAAAAGGAAAACGCCAATATTTGTCCTTGTTTGCAGTAAAAGTATGTTAGATATTTGCAATACAAAAATACAAATATAATAACGATGCAAAAGCAAATATTAGATATTTTTCAGCGCGACCTCCACGCGAGTTTTCGTGCTTACTGCCGACAACATCAATATGAAGTCACCGCCGAAGGTTTGATTACTTACCTGATAGACAAGCAATTAATCCCCGAACCAACGATACGTCGCTTCGTGATAATGGAGGAGTTTGAGCGAGAATTTGAACAACACGAAGGACGCAAAACGGAAACCATACAAACACTCGCGAGTCGCTTTCATCTTTCGGAACGTACTGTTTGGTCAGCACTGAGACAGAAGTGAAAATTCTAAATTCCGATAAAATACCAGAAAAGCACACGAAGCCTGTAACCCAGCCCCAATTTGCGAAAATTATGACTCACAAATTTCAAATTACAAAAAATGTAATGTAAATTCACGTTTAAATATTAATCTTGAACATAAATGTAAACTTGAATATGAACACGACCACCACCTTAGTAAATCCCCGAAAACTTCGTATGCTCAGTGTCACTTTCGACCAACAAATTCCGGTATATCATGTCGGGCATTTTCGCGCTGCCGTTGCTTCCAAAGTTGGTTTGGAGCATGATTGGTTTCATAATCATAATAATCATATGTTAAAAAATTATGAAAATGAAAAAACAACGGAAGACTTCTTACTGACACACAAAAAATACCACTATCGCTTTCCGAAAATCCAATATAAAATCGGAACACGCTGTCGCCCGATGATAGTATTTCTGGAAGAATGTGTGGAGGAAGCCCACCGTTTTTTCTCCAAGCCCGACTGGTCACTCAATATCGCAGGCAAGCACTACGATATGCGGATTGACCGCCTTGATATGCGTGAGTACAATATGCAAGTGTATGAACGCGAATTTACCTACCGCCTCTACAAATGGCAAGCACTCAACTCCCACAATCTCGCCGAATACAAAACACTCAAAACGGATGAGGAACGCCGAGAGTTGTTGAGTAATATTTTGGTGGGTAATCTGCTTTCTTTTGCTACGGGTTTGGAGTGGCAATTGGAAAGACGACTCGAAGTGGAAGTAACCAATATCATTCGCCAAAAAAGGATCGGCTACAAGCGTATGAAAATGCAATGTTTTGATGTTGAGTTTAATACGAATATGTTTTTACCGCAGTTTTTGAGTGTTGGGAAAGGTGGGGCAAAGGGTTTTGGGGTATTGCGAACAATTAGAAAACAAAAAAAATAACCAATATGAATAAGATAATTTTTAAATGTCAATCTATTACGCCGATGTTTCTCGGCGGTGCTGACGGCGAACCGGATTTGCGTCCGCCTTCTATCAAAGGTGCAATGCGCTATTGGTGGCGAGCTATGTACGGACATCTTTCTATTGAAAAACTGAAAGAGAAAGAGAGTAAAATTTTCGGAAATACCGAACAACGAAGTAAGGTTGTTTTGCGCTGTAAAACTTCGGAACAACTACGAGAAAAACAATTTAGTAAAGATGTGGGAACGGGTATTGCCTACCTTTTTTATTCGATGGATATGGGTGCGAATAAACGTTACTATTTTGATAATATTAGTTTTGAAGTCATCCTAAAAAGTAAGGATACGATGCAACTCAAAGAAGCCGCTTATGCCTTTTGGTTGTTGGCAAATCTTGGAGGTATTGGGAGTCGCTCGCGTAGAGGCGGGGGAAGTTTTGTGATTACAGGTGTGGAAGATGGTGCTGATTTGGGCTTTGATTTTATGTCGGATGCGCGAGATACAGACGCTTGGAAGGATTACCTGAAAAAAGGTATCGAAACCATAAAACAGCATACAAAAATCAAGGATATACAAGATAAAACTCCATTTAATTCTTTGCAGAATATGGGCATTCATCTTGTCAATAAAACACATCATAGTGCGACTAAGGCTTTGGATTTTATTGGTCAGGAGTTTCAGGGATTTAGAATGGAAGTAGGCGGAAAAGACGCAAGTAATGTCAAAGACTACATTGACCATGGCTCGCGTATCTCTACTATTGACAAGGCATCTTTCGGACTGCCCATTTCTTACCGATTTAGACAGGGAGGAAGCGCAACAGTTGAACCTGATAGTGAAATTTACAATCGTAGTGCATCAAGTTTATTCATTAAAATCGTGCAGATAAAAGGAAAGTATTATCCACTACTTGTAAATTTTGATAGCGTACTTCTTCCGGCAAATATAGATATAAGGGTAAAATCCAGAGGAAAAAGCACCTCTGTATCGCAATCCAATAACGCTATCAAACAAGATTTCATCCATTCACTCAATACAATCCAAATACTATGAGTCAAGAGAAAAAACATCTATTCTTATTCACGATAGGTCCTGTACAATCCTTTATTTATCAGGCACGTAAGACACAGGATTTGTACGCAGGTAGTCAGCTTTTGTGTGAGTTGGTGAGAGAAGCCGCGCAAGAGTTAAAAAAACAGTGTCCGAATGTGGAGTTTGTATTTCCGCACGGAGGAGTCATTAGTCATAAAGACGCTTCTGTACCCAATCGCTTTTTGGCAGTGATTGATATGGATGCACGAAAACTTGGTGAAGAACTTGAAAAGCATATCCGTAAGCATTATAAAGATTTGGCTAATGATACTTTACAAAAATGTTATCCAAGTCAGACTATTAATGGATTCAATAAACAAATTGACGACTTCCTCGACATCTACTGGGCAGCCGTAAATTATGACGAAAATAATTACAAAAAACAATACGCACAAATCGAAAATCTACTTGGCGCAACCAAGAACACTCGTTACTTCAATCAACTCGAAGAAGTCGGGCGTAAGAGTTCGCTGAGTGGAGAGCGCAATGTATTGTTTTATAATTATGATGCAAGCAAGCGATTCAAAAACAGCTTTTTGCAAGGTTTTGACACGGGCGTGATTGAGGCGCAAGATTGGCGAAGCAGTAGTTATCGTGATAAGTTTAGAATTGGTTACGGCGAAGGACTTTGTGCTGTGGATTTGGTGAAACGGCTGTATCGTAATGTGACTTTTCCATCAGTAGCGTGTATAGCTTCCGGTCCGGCTATCAGTGAAGTTGAAAAAGATAAACTCGAGAGTTATCAAAATTTTATTGAGAGACACTTAGAGATAAGATTTGATTGCCAATTTTACTATAAAGAAAATTTAACGGAAAAATATTTTGAAAATAATTATGGAAAAGATACAGCTAAACTATTTATAAAACATAAAGATAATTTAGAAACACATTTTGTTAAGTTATGCAAATTAGATGATTTAAAAATATCCAAATACTACGCTACACTCCGCTTCGATGGTGACAAAATGGGAGAGTGGATGTCCGGCAAACATTTAGGAAAAAATGATGGAAATACCCTCAAAGATTTCCAAAATATCTTCTCCAAATTATTAGGTGATTTTGCAGAAGATGCACGGAAGATTATAAGAGGAAATGGCGAAACCGTCTATGCCGGAGGCGATGACTTTCTGGGTTTTGTATCGCTCGAACATCTCTTCAAGGTATTGAAAGAACTACGCGAAACCTTTGATACCACGATTAATACTGTCTTACAAAGCCCTGAAAATCAGCAAAAATACGGCATTACGGAAGACTTCACCTTTTCCGCCGGAATCGTCATTGCTCAATATAAACACCCACTCGGCGATGTACTTCAATGGGCGAAAAAAATGGAAAAAAAGGCAAAAAGTGAGCAGGGCGGAAATAGAAACGCCTACGCGATAGCTGTCTTGAAAAAATCCGGTGAGATTAATGAAACCATTTACAAATGGAAGAAAAACGATGAATGGACAACGGATAAATTCGACGAAATTATTGATTTTCTCAAAGAAAAATTCAGCAATAAATTTGTCTTTGATTTTCGGGATATGTTGGAGCGTATTTGTGATTTAACGAAAGAAAAAGATAACCCGTTTACCGTAAATGATATGACTGAGACTGAACTCAAAAGGTTGATCAAACGCCGTTCAAAGAGAGAACAAAAGCCCTCAAATGAGGATGTGCAACAACTCACAACGGTTGTTCTCGCGCTTCATGAAAGCGGTAGATTAAACAACTTTCTAAACGCACTTGACACTTGTGCATTTATTCAAAGTAAAATTTAAAAAATCATGCAAACTATCAATATATCGGCACTCGATACGCTGTTTTTTCGTGGAGGAAAACCCTTTACTATGGGGCAGGAGACGACAGGAAGCGGACTTTTTCCTCCTTCGCCTTCGGTGATTTATGGAGCATTGCGAACTGCTTATTTTGCTGACAACCAAATGGATTTTAAGCAATTTCAAATGAATGTTAAAGATGCCACGGAACACCTCACTGTCAGGCATATCGCTTACCTCAAACGAGCGAAGCGCACCAGCAAACTCTATTTTCCTGCCCCATTGGATTTGATTACAGAAGACAAGAAAGCAAAGGATAAAAAAGCGTTTTTACTTCAAGCCGAAGATTTGAAAAAAGACGAAATATCAAATTCAAAAACGCCTCAAATTCTCCGTATCGGTACAGACAAACCAAAGGTGGAAGATTTATCGGACGCATTTATCAGTGAAGATACGCTCGAAGAGTATCTCAATTCGCCGAGTAATAAAGACTTTTTATTTGAAAATTTAGAGGATTTCATCACCGTAGAACCTAAAGTCGGTGTCGGACTTAATCGCAAGACCCGTACTGCCGAAGAAGGGCAATTATACTTCATCGGGATGACTCGTCCGCGTAATAAAGAGAATATTATTTTTGATATAAATATTACTTTTTCTGATTTGGAATTGCCTGATAACGGCGTGCTACGCATGGGCGGGGAAGGCAAGGGTGCCACGTATCAAGTCACTACTCCGATGCAACAGTTACAACCCGATTTTGAAAGCACGACATTTAAATTATACCTGAGTACACCTACCTTATTTAAAGCTGGCTGGCTGCCAAAATGGATAGATAAAGACACGTTTACGGGTACTTTTCCCAACACCAACACAAAAGTAAAACTAACAACTTGTGCCATAGGAAAGCCCGTCAGTATTGGCGGATTCGATGTAAAAAAGCAACAGCCCAAACCCATGTTACGCGCTGTACCTGCGGGTAGCGTGTATTATTTTGAAATCGAAAATGGAAATATCAAAGACATCATTGATGCGCTAAAAAAATCACCTTCCATATGCGAATATCGTGAAAAAGAAGGTTTCGGATTAGGATTTATCGGAAAAATAAAATAAACCATGATTAGAAGAATTATTACGACTGTAGGTACTTCCATTATCGGCAAATTTAATGAAGACTCATCTGAACTTTCACAAGAATTCAGACGACTTGAAAAAGAACCTTTGTCAAAATGGAGCAGTTATTCAAAAAAAATTAATGAGTACAAAGTCGCTTTGCTTGATTTTTTGAAAGAGCAAAAAGACAAAGCCTCCGCCGAAGTCAAAAGCCTTAATAAAATCATTGAGCAATATCCCAATGACGATATTGAGATTTATCTACTTGCTACTGATACGATACTTTCGAGAATGGCAGCGGAGGTCGTAGAAGAATACTATAAGGATAAAAATGTAACCGTTTATTTTTCGCTTAAAAAAGATAAAGAACAGGAATACATTATCAAGGGTTTACAGGTAAAGAATTTTGCTGAATTAGATGAGAATGGATTTGCAAATCTCATTAATGCCGTTCAGAAAATTGCTAAAAGAAGGAGTAGTGAAATACAATACGTCCTCAATGTAACAGGTGGCTACAAAGCTACAATTCCTATACTAACCATACTTGGTCAAGTCATGGATATTTCGGTAAATTACATTTATGAAGACAGCGATGAATTAATTGAAATTGAGATAATGCCTATCGGTATTGACTGGGGCATTGCAGAGGAGCTTACACCTTATATAAATGAAAGAGGATATATTGAAAACGATAAAAATCAATTAGTTGTCGGTAATATCTCTCCTGAAATTATCGAAAAATTGAAAAAATACAAACTAATAAAAGATAGTACAAAGTCTGGTCTGACTTATGAAGTTACAGGCTGGGGGCATGTATTTCGGCAGTATGTGGAAACCAATATGTCAATCTCTGAAAAAAATACTACAAGTCATATCGTAGAGTATAAGATGTATGAGTATTTTCAAAATAACGCTTACGAATCTAATGAAATCTTCTATGACACCCCGAAGGTAGGGATTGATATACTTAGACCTGATTCGACACCAGAGAAAAAAAGAAATTTTGGAGAAATCGACATCCTGCTCTATGACAATAAAAATGGAATCGACGATTACGATAATTATGTAACAATAGAAGTCAAAGCAATCGGCACAGTGTTAGGCGCATTAGGTAAAGTAAAACGCCAATTAACAGCTAATCAACTAGCTCATTTCATCAATAAATTTGGTAAAGACCCCAATGAAGTACATTATATCATTTATCAAATGTTCAATGGTGTAGATAAAAACAACCCTGATTTTGTCGAGAAAATAGAGGTACTCAAAGAAGCTGTCTATAATCACAATCCAAACATCAAATTCAAAGCCTTCTTATTCACCATAGGCGACCCAACAGACGAAAAAGTATATCAAAATCTTTTCCGAAGAACTATAAAGCCTAATGACCTCCAAGAAATCCCAATCCCCTAAAACCATCTAATTTCAAATCATTAAAAAATACGCAAAGGCGCGGACTGGAAGTGCCGCGCTACATGTTACAAAAATTCACAATTATGTTTAAAATAAAACAGCCATTATTTCTCATCAACCAAACGCCGCTTCATGCGGGTAGCGGCAGCGATTTGGGTATTGTTGACTTACCGATTCAGCGTGAGCGACATACGGGCTTTCCAAAGATAGAAGGCTCGAGCCTCAAGGGAGCTTTGCGCCACGATTTTGAGGCAGACAACAACACCTCACATCCACAAGCAAAATATGACGAAGCCATCACACTCACCTTCGGACCGGATAAAGGCGACCTACACGCAGGCGCACTCGGCTTCACGGATGCGCGACTATTGCTCTTTCCGGTGCGCTCGGTCAAAGGCGTATTTGCATGGGTCACATGTCCGCGTGTATTGCGACAATTTGAGCGCGATATGAAAATCGCTACCCCTGATTTCAGCATTAGCAATATCCCGAATCTTGCGGAAATGAACGCTTGCGTATTATCTGCACAAACTACGCTCAAAGCTACTCCCGACCTCGTCATTCTTGAAGAATATGCCTTCGAAGTGGAGGAGAAAACGGATATAACTGTTGGCGAAAAAGCCCTAAACATCCACCTCGCCGATACCCTTTTCGACAAAGACAGCTATTGGCATGATAAAGTCCAAAAGGACATTGTCATCGTATCTGATACCGCTTTTGCGGACTTTGCACAGCTTTCTACCGAAGTCATTACCCGTACCAAAATTGACCCTAATACAGGTACGGTGATAGGCGGCGCATTATTCACCGAAGAATACCTGCCCACAGAATCTGTCATGTATGCGCTGATATTGGCTGCACCAACATTTATTAAAGAGGAAAAAAATAAAGGCATTTTTAAAGATAAAATGACCAACGAAGCAAGTACCGTTATGCAGTTTTTTAAAGATGGTTTGCGCGATGTCGTACAAATCGGCGGTAGCGCGACTATCGGAAAAGGATTGGTGCGTACCGTATTTAATTATCAAAAACCGTAAAACGATTCTTGTACCGATGAATATCGGTATTGCAAATCGTCACGCAAATTA
>CALCMV010000287.1 GCA_937967535.1 uncultured Saprospiraceae bacterium | reverse complement strand
GGCGAATTTATTCGCCACGTAAATGATAAGTTTAATTTGTAAAATGCTTATTTTTAGTTAATTGTAAATAAAAATTACGCCACACTTGGCGATTAAAATCGCCTTTACGAGTTCGCGGTCAGCCTGTTTAGCTGTCAAGTGCATTATTATTTTTATTTATAAAAAATTTAAAAACAATAATTTATAAAATTACTTTTATTTTATTTGACAGCTAAAGCAGTCATTACAGTTTTCCGAAATTTACCCCGTTCACAGTATAATTGTCTAATTCGACTTTTTTTTGTTCCTTTATAAAATTACCGGACTTTGGAAATTAGGCTAAGGAAGACATAATTTGTTATTTATCAGTAGAATAAAATTTCCAAAGTCTAATATAAAAAAAACATTATAAATGTGGACTTGGTACGACAGCACCCTCACAAAAATCGAAAAAACCACTCCGACGACTTGGCGTTTTTGGCTGAAAGCGAAAGATTTAGAGAAAATTGACTTTTGCGCCGGACAATTCATCACGATGGATTTGCCGATACATGAACGAAAGCGCAAGCGTTGGCGCAGCTACTCTATTGCGAACCCGCCGAATGAGGAAAATACGCTGGAATTGGCGATTGCTTACTATGAAGGCGGTCTGGCTTCCGAATATCTTTTCAAACAAATCAAGGAGGGAGATATGGTCACTTTCAAAGGACCGGACGGGGCATTTTATCTGCCGCCGAAATTGGAACATGACCTTGTATTTGTGTGTACGGGTACGGGAGTTGCGCCATTTCGCAGCATGATTTTTGACCTCGAAAAACGCGATTTTGACGAGCGAAATATTCACTTGATTTTTGGTACACGTTATGAAAATGCCATTTTGTATCGAAAAGAATTTGAAGAACTTGCCAAGCGAAATCCGCGTTTTCGGTATACGGTTGCGCTATCGCGGGAAGAAAATTGGGAAGGTATCAAAGGCTACGTTCACCAAGTCTATGAAGCGGAATATGCCGACCAAGCCAACACCCGTTTTTACCTCTGCGGTTGGCAATATATGATTGATGAAGCGCGTGAACGATTGGAAAAAATGGGTTTTGATAAGACCAAAGTTTTTTATGAATTATATGGGTAAAGGGTGAATGTCTTTAATTTAACACTTTTTGTTAATATTTCACAAGATATGAGTAGTTGACACTTTTTTGAAATGTAAAATTAAAAATGTAAATTCCGATAGCTATCGGAATGTAGTACGTATACAATATATTTTATTTTATTTTATTTAAATTGAAAACCAATAAAATATAAACATATTTCATCCGCTCGCGTCCTACAAATTTACATTTTACAACTTGTCCCGACGAATGACGGGATTTATTATTTTACATTATTTTTTTACAAAAAAAACACACATTATTCACGCTAATTTTGTCATCATAATGCCTGTACAAGAAACTCAAAATTCAACATTCATTCATTCAAAATTACTATGATACAACACCTCGTCCGTCCCAATATTTTAAAATTAAAAGCCTACTCTTCTGCTCGCAGCGAATTTAAAGGCGAGGGTGATTTCACCCTTTTGGATGCCAACGAAAATCCGTACAATAACGGACTCAATCGCTATCCCGACCCGCTTCAGTTGGACTTGAAAAAACGACTAAGTGCGTTAAAAAACGTAGCTCTCGAACAGGTATTTTTGAGCAATGGCAGCGACGAAGCGATTAGTTTGATAACAACTGTTTTTTGCGAACCGACACAGGATAATATCATCATTTTGCCACCCACTTTTGGGATGTATCGCGTAGCGGCAGATGTGGCGAATGTGGAGGTACGCGAGGTCAACCTGACGCTCGATTTTCAGCCGGATGTAGAGGCGATTCTCAAGGCTGCGGATGCGCGGTCTAAGTTGCTTTTCATCTGTACGCCCAACAATCCGACAGGCAATTCTGCACAGCCCGAACTCATCCGCGAATTGCTCCAAAAATTCAAAGGCATTGTAGTCGTAGATGAGGCGTATATTGATTTTTCGGAGCAGGAAAGTTGTATAAATTATTTGGATGAATTTCCGAATTTGATAGTAACACAAACTTTCTCCAAAGGCTGGGGCATGGCAGGTGTACGATTGGGCATGACATTCGCAAACGAGGAAATTGTCAGCTATTTGAATAAGGTAAAAATGCCCTATAATGTGAATGAATTGACACAGTGGGTAGCCATGCAAGCTATTGATAATCAAGCGAAAACACAAGCGAAAATACAAACCATTCTGCAAGAAAGAAAAAAATTGGAAGCGGCTTTTTCGCGTTTTTCATTCGTCAAAAAAATCTTTCCTTCTGATGCCAATTTTTTATTGGTACAGGTCGAAAATGCACAGGAATTATACGATTTTTTAATTAAAAATAAAGTCATCGTGCGTAGTCGTGCGAATGTGCCGATGTGTGAGGGCAGTTTGCGATTTAGTGTTGGTAGGGAGGCAGAAAATAAGCACTTGATGGCTTGTCTGGAGGCATTTTCAAGAAAAGAAAAAAAACTTATTGAAGGCTTGTCCAATGAATTTTTATCTATTACAAATAAAGCGGAAAATCCTATCTTAAAATTCCTTGCACAAGCCACACCACGCACTGCTAATATCCAACGCAAAACCAAAGAAACCGACATCAAAATCAAGCTCAATCTTGATGGTACGGGCAAGGGCAACAAGCACACCGGAATTGGTTTTTTTGACCATATGCTCGACCAACTCGCCCGACACTCCGGCGCAGACCTGCACGTAGAGGTACAAGGCGACCTCCACATTGACGAACACCACACGATTGAAGATACGGCACTGGCACTCGGCGAGGCTTACGCACAGGCACTCGGCGACAAACGAGGCATAGAACGCTACGGTTTTTGCTTGCCGATGGATGATTGTTTGGTGCAAGTCGCACTGGATTTTGGTGGTCGTCCGTGGTTGGTATGGGAGGCAGATTTCAAACGCGAAATGATAGGACAAATGCCAACGGAGATGTTTTTTCATTTCTTCAAATCTTTCTCCGATGCCGCCAAATGCAACCTCAATATCAAGGCAGAAGGCACAAACGAACACCACAAAATTGAAGGGATTTTTAAAGCATTTGCAAAGGCAATAAAAATGGCAGTGCGCCGCGATTTTATGAATCAACAACTGCCGACTACGAAGGGCGTTTTGTGATTTTTGACCAATTTTATATGAATCCTTCCACGACAAGAAAAATTCTACACATTGATATGGATGCTTTCTACGCCTCCGTAGAGCAAAGGGACAATCCCGACTTGCGTGGAAAACCTATTGCCGTAGGCGGCAGCAGTCGGCGAGGGGTAACAACTACGGCGAGCTACGAAGCGCGGGTCTTTGGCGTGCGCTCGGCGATGCCCGGATACATGGCAAAACAACTCTGCCCGGAATTGATTTTTGTGCCGCCGCGATTTGAGGTGTATCAGGAAGTGTCGCGCCAAATACGTGATGTTTTTCGAGAATTTACAGACCTGATTGAACCGCTTTCATTGGATGAGGCTTTTTTGGATGTGACGGTCAATAAAAAACAAATTCCCTACGGAATGGAAGTTGCCCAAGAAATTATGAATCGAGTACTTGCCGAAACACAACTCACTTGTTCGGCGGGTGTTTCGTATTGCAAATTTTTGGCAAAAGTCGCTTCGGGTATGAAAAAACCAAACGGACTGACCATCATCACCCCACAACGTGCAGAGGCGTTTTTGGAAAAATTACCCGTCAAAGATTTCTTTGGAGTCGGCAAAGTCACTGCTAAAAAAATGCACGAAATGGGCATCCAAAATGGCGCAGACCTCAAGCAATTTTCGCGCCTCGAATTGCTCAAAAACTTCGGCAAACGCGGCGATTTTTACTACAACATCGTCAGAGGTATTGACGACAGACCCGTAAATGCCCACCGCATCCGCAAATCGCTCGGCGTAGAACGCACCCTCGAAAATAACCTGAGTACAGTAGAAGAAATCACGCCTGTACTGCTCCGCATTATTGATACATTTTGCGAACGCCTCCAAAAAGCCGACAACTACGGACGCACCATCACCCTCAAACTAAAAACATCTGATTTTCAAACACTTACCCGAAGTCATTCCAAATCATACTTTATCCGAAAGAAAGAAGATATTACAGATATTGCATTGATTTTGTTGAAGGAAAATGCGACTGCTTTTAATAAAATTCGACTGATAGGACTGACCGCCTCCAACTTGGAAAAAGAACAAAATGACAATACAGACGGACAATTGAAATTTGATTGGAATGAGTAAAATACGAGGTAGGTCCGCATCTTTGGGATTTAATAATTTGAGTGCGTAAAATATTAGGAGCAATCAGATATGAAAAGCCAAAACACATACTACTACACATCTTTAATTTTGCCGCAAAGACACAAAGGCACAAAGAATTTTCATGCTTATCAGCAATTTATACTTTGTGTCTTTGTGGCAGTTTTCAATTTTGAATTATGTTTAAATACATTAAAATGCCCCTAATATTTTACGCACTCTAATAATTTGACCAAAAATTTAAACATGCTCTAAGTTTACTCAAACGAAAGTATTAACTTTTTCTCCAATAAAATCCTATGCTTTGCTATTTGTTTGCCTTGTTCTATGTCTGTGATTTGAAAGCCATTCCCAATTGCAAAAAGCAGCATATTTCGGAATTGATTGTGTGTTTTCATGCGTAATGTATGGTAGCTACGGGCGCGAAGCCATGCCTCCATTTCATTGGCGAGTGCGCGGGCTACACCTTGTTTTCGAAAATCGGGCAATACGGCACCCACCCAACTGTAAAATATGCCCTCTTCGATTTCGTAACCTATTTTGAAGCCGATGGCTTTGGTGTCAATATTAGCCTGAAGAATAAGGTGTGGGCGGTTGTTTAGCCTTTCGTAGTATTTTTCGATGGCATAATGTGGCGAAAATTCCGGTATTTTCAAGCTTAGCGGATAAATTTTTTTGATGCTTGTTTGCTGTATTTTTATCATTTTCAATTTTCAATTTTTAATGCGTATTAAAAGCATAAGTTACTGACTATCATATTGAAAAAAATTAAAAGGAATCTGAATTTCGTAAGTTTCATATTACATTAAAAAATAAAATAATATATCCATTTTGTATCTTTTTTTTAAAAAGATGCAACCCAAATACCATATGCTACGTCTGTATAAACAGAAATTTGAAAGGAGAGGCGAAACAATACACAATCATATAGATTTCCTGAAATATAGTGGCTATCCTGAAAGACTAGCTTATCTATCACACAACACACAAAGCCACGAAGTATTGTTCTCCAAATCCTTATATCGGTCCCTAGAAATTAATTGTTTTCGATTTTCTCATCGAAAATAGTACTTTAGTGTGTTTCCACGAAATATAAATAACATCCAAATATAAGATAAAATGGGTTTGATTTTGGAGGTAACTTCCATTTGTATAAAGTTGCCTCTCTTTTAGGCAAGGGTGGCCCGCTGGAACAGTCTGGCGGGCTTTTTTTTTGTAAATTTTTGCATTAAAAAAACCCAACAACTCATCAACCCGTCAACTCAAGAATACACCGTCAAGACCAATTTTCGACTGCCGCCGCGATTTCTAAATTCGCATAAAAATACGCCTTGCCATGTGCCGAGATTGAGCCTGCCTGATGTAATCGGAATCGTTAGACTCGAATCGGCAAGCGTGGATTTGACATGCGCGGGCATGTCGTCCGGTCCTTCGATGGTGTGCGTATATGCGGGGTCATTTTCGGGAACAAGGCGGTTAAAAATTGTCTCATAATCTACGCGCACATCCGGGTCGGCATTTTCATTAATAGTGAGTGCGGCAGAGGTGTGTTTGATAAAAATATGCAGTAATCCTGCCTCCGGCAGTTCCGGCAATTCTCTCATTATCAAATCGGTAATCAAGTGAAAGCCTCTTGAAAAGGCAGGCAGTTTTATTTCTTTTTGTCTAATCATTGAATTAGTTGATAATTTAGACTTTGGACAAAGGAAATTGGGGAATTGGGAAATTAGGTAATCCCGATAATTATCGGGACTTTTTTAGATTTTTACTAAAAGTAATTAATAACATGTTTTATTTTATTAATGAAATTTATTCAATTGATTATCAATGAGTTACGGTTCTAAACCTAATTCCCCAATTCCCTAGTTCCCATTTTGTCCAAAGTCCAGGATAATTGGTCGTTCATAAAAGGCTAAAAATACGCAATTTTTATTCCGATTCCTTTCTCATCCGATTGATTTTCGTCTCTTAGAAAATGTAAATTTTCGGCAGCCCGCCGATTGACCAAACACAAACAAATCGCATCCAAAATATCATCTTTTTTAGCTTCTTTTCGTTGGGTTTCGGATAGTATTTTTCGGAACAATTCGGAAGTTTTCGGCTCGTATTTATTTAGGATATTGAGTCGGGCTTCGATGCCTTCGGGTGTCGTTTTTTTACTCCATATCGGCTCGCCTTCATTCAGGTATTTAAAGCATAATTCGGGGTGACTTTCGATGAGTTTGGTGTGCTTATTTTGAATTAAAAACTCATCTACCTGCCTGATTTTCGCGCAAATATTGAAGGATTGAATGGAAATACTTTTACCCTCAATAGCCAGATTTTTTGCTTTCGCTTCTTCGTAATTTTTTGCATAAACCGCCTCACGTATAGGCGCATTGAATACAGTCGAACCGCGTTTGCCGAGTTCGCGTCGCAATCTGCGGTCAATGGTACGCGGCTGCAACGGACTGCCCAATCCTATCGGAATATCAATCAAAAAACGCCCGACATCCGGATTGGCAGCCACCAAATCGCCAATATGTTGCCATATCCCAAAGGCATAATTCTCCCCTGCATTTTTGACCATTATCCATCCGGCTTTGCAAGCGTCAATGCCTGCGTATATTGCTTTGTTTTGCTTCATTTTATTTGTCAGAGAACTTAAAACCGGACTTTGGATATTAGGTAACTGGGAAATTAGGAAATTAGGGTAACGAAGATATAATTTGTTATTTATCAGTATAATAAAAATTAAAATAAAATTAATTTGAAATAAAATACAAATTATTGATTATGAATCTTTTATCTTCTCGAATCAGCCGAGACCAGTTTTCGAGTTCCCCAATGTCCAAAGTCCAATTAAAAGTCAAATAAATATATTACTTTTGACGAGTTATGAAACCTGAAATCCGCATCATATTATTCCTTGCAGCCCTCTTAGTTATCACACCTGTTTTTCATTTGAATACGGCGGTTGATGTGGCATTGGTTCCGCGTTTTTTGTGCTTGTCGGTGGTGTTGATTTTGGGTGGTTTTTTATTTTTCAGAGAAATATCTTCAAGGAAAATAAGGACACTCTCTTGGTTCGATGCTTGTTTTTTGTTGTGGTATTTGGTCGCTGCCCTTTCCTTATTTTGGGCATTGAATACTGCCGAAGGGATATTTGCCGTTCAGAGGATATTCGTCGCATTTGTGGTCTGTCTGATATTGCGGTTTTTACTCTCCGAATATGGCGAAAAGGTAGTCGGCATCATCCTCGTTTGCAATGTCGTGGTGACACTCCTTGTTTTGGGCAATGTATTTTGGGAAATGAGCAAATCGCCTAGGATTTTTGACCTGGCATACAAAGAATTTACAGCTATCAAAGGTTTTTCCGCGCAGCGCAATCTACTCTGTTCCTTCCTTTTTCTGACGCTGATTTTTAATGCATTATTCGCAAACCAATTAAAACAACAAACATGGCGCATCGCTTGTTTTGGATTGATTGTAGTGCAAATTTTTATTTTATTGCTCCTCCAAACCCGCGCCGTTTATGTGGCATTGGCTGTTTCGGCTTTGTTTTTTGTGATTGGTTTTCAAAGAATTACATCATTTTTCAATATAAAAAAAATTATTGGATTCGCAACTGTTGCGGCGGTTTTGATTGGTATGGTATGGGCGCGTTATTATTTTTATGATGATGATTTTGATGTGTATATAGAAAATTTTAATGTATTTGAATACGTTTCCTCCTCATCCGCCAATCAACGTTTCAAGATTTGGGGAAAAAGCTGTCTGCTAATTCAGGAAAAACCATTCACAGGTGTAGGTGCAGGCAATTGGGAGATATTTTTTCCGAAAAATGGTATTGCAGACCTTTTTGATTATGATAAAGACATCTTTTTTCAGCGTCCGCATAATGATTTTATATGGGTTTTTTCGGAAAATGGTTTAATGGGCTTTTTGGCTTATGTGGGTATCTTTTTCACTGCCTTTTTTGCAGCTTTTAAATCACTTAAAAATGCAGATGCCGACACCCGCCTGAATATTTGGATACTGTTAAGCGGATTAATTGGCTATCTTATTATTGCAAATTTGAGTTTTCCCGCAGAACGCATAGAACATCAAATATGGCTAATGCTGCTGTTTGCTATCTTGTTTTTTTATGGAAATAATGCGAAACCTCAACTTCTGTATTCATTTAAATTACCTTTTAAGTTAGATATTCGGGTATTATTGTTGTTGGTTTTGGCGGGTTTATCTTTGAATTTGGTATTGGGTTATCATCGTTATGTCGGCGAAAAATCCATGCGAATTGTATACATTGACAGTACGCCCGATGAAGAAAAAAAGCGTTTGATTGCACAAGCAAAATCAACTTTTTTTACGCTCGACCATGTTGGATTTCCTCTTTCATGGTATTCAGGTATTATTGCAAATAATCAAGGCAACTATCCGCAAGCACAAGCATATTTTACCGAAGCCTATCAATTGAATCCTTATAATTATAAGGTTTTGACCGATTTGGCTTCTATTAAAGGGCAACTAAAAGATTACGATGGCGCGAAAAAATACTTGCTCGAAGCCCATCATATTAATCGCAACAATCAGGTTGTCATTTTCAATATTGCGGTGCTGCATTACAATCTGAAAGACCGCCGGAAAACTATAGAATGGGCAAATAAATTGAGTGACTCCTATCCTCGCAAACGCGAGTTGCTACAACGACTCGGCATAGAGTAATACCCGCCGGAAGCATCGTTTTGTCGCGTTGCTTAGAATGGACTTTGGAAATTAGGTAACTGGGAAATTAGAAATTAGGTTAAGTGGAAGTACAAGTACAAGTTTAAGAATAAGTTTAAGTTTAAGTTTAAGTTTAAGTTTAAGTAAATAATTCATTTTCAATGAATTATGAAAACTGAAAGTGTCGCTTAGTTCAGTCCAACCACTTAACTAATATGCAATTGTTTTCTTATCAGTAAAATAAACATTACAATAAAAATAATTTATAATAAAACATAAATAATACATTTATTGATTATGAGTATTTTACCTTCTCGGCTCAGCCGAGACCAGTTTCCGAATTCCCTAATGTCCAAAGTTCGGTTATAAGCTAAGACCCAAACCTATCGAAAGATGTTCTGCCACTACCTGATGCGATTTCATATACACGCCCAAGTGCAGGTTCGGCGTTTTTTTGTCTTTGAATCGAAAATGATAACGGACACCCAATTTGGCATAAATCAAGCCCGGTTGGAGAAAAGAGCGCGTGAGATATGTCCCTGCCTGAAACCACATACTGGTATTGCCGAGAGTCACTTCGTCGGCTACAAAAATCAGGAGGCGGGTGGCATTGCGGCGGCGTTGTTGTTGGGTTTCAAATTGTCCGATGTGATTCATAAAATCGAATACCGCATAATTAAATTCGTACTCCAAACCTGCCCACAGCCGATTGGCATAACCCATGTTGCGCCCCGCCGAGATTGCGGTGATATGAACAGGAAATTTCGGTCCGCCCGGCGTTATGGTTTCCGTTAGTGCGAAGGCTTGCATGAGGCTGAATTGGATTTTGGGGTCGCGGGTGCGTGGTGTAGTGGCAGCTAAAAAATCGCTGCTTTGAAGCGGTTGGGGAATGTAGGTAAAACCAAGATTGAGCGCAGGAATATTCAAGCCAAGATTCGGAAGGCTGGATGCCCCGTTGGAAAAATGCGTATAGGAAAGCGAACTTTGCAGTGTCCATTTTTCATTCAACTGATAGCCGGTACCCAATCGAAAAGTTACCATACCATTCATATGCGAACCAATGGCATTATTCGAAGGATTCTCCGCAATATTGAAGGGTTGAGTCAAATAAGCCAAACCAGCCCCCACACGAAAATGTGCATGTAAGCGTTTTTTCTCCAAAAATTTAAAGGTAAAATTCGGCACTGCCCCTATCGCAGCCCCAAAAACCGCTTTATCACCAAAATTAAAATAACTCACTGCCACCCCAAAGGAAGGATAGTCTTGATGTGCTTGCCATTCCTCTCTGCCATACGTTTTTTTGATGAGATTTAATTCAATGCCAATGGTATTGCCGCTTACATCAGCGGTAAATTTAGCGGTGTGTTTGATGATGCGCCCGTAGTGGATATTGGGTTCGAAGGTGATGCCCTTGAGGGTTTGGGCATTTGTATTGAATGAAAAATATAAAATGAAAAATGTAAAATGTAAAAGTGAACCGTAGCCTAATGCCTCCGGCTTGCGCCGCATTAGTTCGGGCAAATAGAACGCGGGTTTTTCTTTATTCATTTACAAAAAATATTCAAATTAGGTTGCTGTTTAAGTTGCTTCTTTGTATCTCTCTGCTAATACTTTCTCTTTTTCGTCAATCATTTTCTGCTTTTCATCAATCATCTTCTGCTTTTCGTCAATCATTTTTTGCTTTTCATCAATCATTTTTTGCTGTTCTTCAATCTTTTTCCAAAGTGGTCCCAATTTATTCTTCATCATTTCATTGATGGTGCGATGTGCTTCATGTTCGTTTTCAATTTCTTTTCTGACTTTGGAAGCAACACCGGTATAATACAGCATGTCGGCAATTATTTTTATTTCTTCATCATCTATTTCATGCTCGTACTCTTTTATGATTTCTGTATCTGCGAGAAAGTTATTTTGTTCAAAAATACTCAATAATTTATCCAGTCTTGTTGTGTATCTGTCGGTGATTCGGGGAGCTTGTATCAAATAGGTATCGTAAGGCAAACGTTTGATGAAATTATTTTCTTCCACTATAGACTGATTAATCATATCCCGATACTGCTCTGCTATATGTGCACAGGCAGTCTCCACTTCGGGAAGTGTGAAACCCAGAACATATATCCATGTAGTAGGTAAGATTACTTTTTCGTGATTGGGAGCCTCCTGTTCTTTGCGCTCTGTTAGGTAACTTCTGAAGCATACTGAATCAAATTGCTCTTTTACCATCCAAATTTTAGCGAGAATTTTCTTGATTTGCCCTCCGTCCGTTTTGATGCTGACTATATAATCAATGCAAGCTGCCCGAAAACTTATTTCTTTAAACGTGGGTAGCGGGTCGTATGGTCGTCTTTCTAAAGATTCTATCTCTTGGTTGATGATAGTACTTAAAAAGAACTTGGCGGCACGTTCATGCTCCATTAAACGGAGAAAGACGATGTGATATATTGGATTGGCTATTATCATACATTAACCAATGAGTAAATGAGAATATGAATAAATGAGTAAATAATTCACCTGATTGATGCACTGATTTGTAATTTATTTACATGACAAACAAGTTAATATTTTTTATGTGAAATTCAAAATTGACGAACACATTGTATTTTGATGCGTCATTCCTATATCTCTTTCATAGGTTTGTTTTTGTTTATGATAAATAATTTATCATCCAATTTTTCGGGAATAACTTCTGTTGCTCTGAGTTCTTGATCCCACCATTTCGCGGATAGGTCAATGCCTAATGAACATCCTTTTCCGAGTAAAACAACAGTATTATAAGCACCTTCATTAAAGTTTGAGAACCACTCTGTATTAACTTTGAGTTTGGGAGTGATATAATAGTTCGAGGAATTAATACCATATTTATCAAAACCCGCTTTAGGTGTCGAAATAACAGATATTTTACTACACTCATAATCAGCAATCATGTATATTTTTTCTTCCTTTTTAATTTCGTTATCAAATTCTTCAACAATCGGGTCGTAGTAGAAAATAGTATCTTCATCGGCAAGCATCATGTAACTCATATGGTCTTTTTGATTGAATATCCGAAAACTAACTAACTTTCCTTCTGTATTATAATATTCCTTTCTTGTATTGCCGTCTTTGGTGTAGAAAATCATCTTTGAACCAACGAATTTTTGTATTTGTTCATTGGAAACATTTTCTTGTTTAGAGATATAATTAATGTCATAAATAATTTTCCCTTCAAAAAAATCACTCGTACTATTAGTGGGATATACTTTACTCCCAATACAACCGACTATAAGAAAAATCGAAATTATACTCAAGCAAATGTTTACTTTCATTAGACATTTTTTTACTAATACATTGTTCAAAATCAACAAGTTAGGAGTGGCGGTTGATTTTATTTTTTTATGGTAATAACCTTCCATAACGACGCGGAAAAGGAATCGTCTCCCGCAAATGGTCGAGGTCACAACACCAACGCACGATACGCTCCAAACCCAATCCAAATCCTGCATGTGGCACAGAACCAAAGCGGCGGAGGTCAAGATACCATTCAAATTCTTCCATCGGAAGTTCGTGTTCTTTTATCTTTCTCAACAAAATTTCAATATCTGTCTCCCGTTCCGAGCCACCGACGATTTCGCCGTAACCTTCGGGGGCGAGTAGGTCAACACCTTTTACATGGTCCGGGTCGCCTTCCACTTCTTTCATATAGAACGCCTTGATTTTGGTGGGCCAATTATAGACCATCACCGGGGAGTCGAATACGCGGGTGAGTACCGTTTCGTCCGAGCCGCCAAAGTCTTCGCCGTCTTTGAAATTCCTCGCTGATTCTATCCATTTTGGGATGTTGCGAACTTGCTCTTCCATGATGGCGATTTCTTTGCGGAGTGCGGCGATTTTGGCTTCGTTGAATTTGCGTGCGCCTTTTTTCATGCCGGCTTTTATGGCGGTTTCGCGCTCGGCGATGTCTTTCAGATTGTCTTCGATGCCTTGCTTGGCGGCGGCGAGGTCGGCTTCTTGTACGGCGATGGCGTTTTTGCCATTGACTTCCATTTCACCGCGCAATATTTTGACGGAATCTGTATAAGCTACACGCGGAAATTCTTGGTTGACTTTGGCGAGTGCTTCTGTGTCTCTGTCAAGAGCTTCCAACTCTACTTTGCACTTTTCCAAGACGCGATTGATGACGTGTTTGATGAACGCCTCAATCAAATCCATGTTCATTTCATTGTCGTAAAATGCCATTTCGGGTTCTATCATCCAAAACTCGGCGAGGTGGCGTGGCGTGTCCGATTTTTCGGCGCGAAAAGTTGGTCCAAAAGTATATATTAAGCCTTGTGCCATTGCCATCGCTTCGCCGTACAATTGACCGGACTGAGAAAGAAATGCCTCATCGCCAAAGAAATCCGTTGCAAAAAGTGTGGTCGTTCCTTCACAGGCATTGCCCGTAAAAATCGGCGCGTCCATCTGCATAAATCCTCTGTCCTGAAAGAACTCGTGGATGCCCATTTTTATCTCATTCCGTACACGCATAATCGCCCATTGACGCTTGGAACGTAGCCAAAGGTGGCGGCGGTCAGCGAGGTGGCGGACACCATGTTCGTTTTCATTCACTTTGATGGGATAGTCTTTTGCGTAGCCGTATACTTCGAGCGAAGTAGCTTGCAGTTCGTAGCCGCCCATCTGTCGCTCATCTTTGATGATATTGCCTGTGAGGGCAAGCGAACTTTCGAGCGAGAGGCGTTTGGCAGCTTCAAATTGTGCTTCGCCGACATCATCCAAGCCAATGACGCATTGCATAAAACCCGTGCCATCGCGCAAAACGACGAAGATGTTGGTTTTAGATTCGCGGATGTTGGCTACCCAACCTTTTAAAGTGGCTTGCTTGCCTTCGTGCTGTCCGATTTCTTTTATGTATTGGTGCATGTTTTTATTCGTGTATTCGTTAACTCGTATACCCGTTAACCCGTTATTCGTGTATTTATTTATTCTGTAAAAATGAATGTGTTATTTGTATATTTGTAAGTAGTTGGACAAACCATTCCTTAATCAAATATATAGAAAAAATAGCTTCTTCATTTTGAGTAGATTATTGTCTTCGTGTTCCCTAATTTATAATGATTTACAAAACAAAATAATTCCAATGATATAGTGTAAATGATAAATTAGGTATAAAAATTTACCAAATTTCAAAAAATAAGCCGCAAGATAGCGGTTTTGTTACAAAAAAGTGTGAATAATTGTTGGGATTGATTATACTTGCGTTGATTTTTTATACGACAGTTAATAGTTGATGGTTTATAGTTCACAGTAAAGATAAGTTTCCTATATTTTTTTCTATGAATTATAAACTATAAACCATCAACTATTAACTAAGTTTTTTATTCACCATTTTTAAATATTAGAAAGACATCATGGGTAAACTTGATGATTTATTAGCTAAGTACAAAGAAAATATGACCGGTAAACTCGGTATCAAAAAAGTAGATGACGATTTACTCAGAGCTGCAGCTAAAGCTTGTGGTCCTGCATTGTACAAAGCTGATGCTTCTACGGTATCTTCTGGAGATGCTGCTGAATTGGAGCGTGTTAAGAAAAATTTCTTAATCAAAAAATTAGGTCTTAAAGACTCTCCTAAATTAGATGAAGGTATTCAGAAAGTAGTTGATATTTTCGGTAAATCTAATCGTAATAAGTACCGCGCTATTTTCTACTACTTGCTAATCAAGGAGTTTAAAAAGACATCAATGTTTAAGTAACGGTGAAGTAACGGTAGACGCTAAACGGTGGACGGCTAACGACTATCAACTAACGACTAACCAATCACAGTTATTTGAAAGAGATGAAGCTCGCCTTTTTGGTGGGCTTTTTTTATGCGGTGGATGGAAGGTGTGCGAGGTTTTTCATATTAAATTAATGTAAAATAATAAATTTAAAATGTAAATTCCGATAGCTATCGGAATGTAGTACGTGTACAATATATTTTCTTTTTTAAGAATTTAAATATCAACAAAATAAAAATGTCTCGCGTCCTACAAATTTACATTTTACATTTTACATTTATTATTTTACATTTTACATTTTACATTTTACATTTCAAAAAGTGTCAATTACTTTTACAGTAAATTTAAACAGGTTCTTCATCTCCGCCGTTTATTTGGTCTAATAATACCTTATAATAAGCTTGTTTAAAAACTTTTGATTTGAGCCAAGCATAGAAAGACATATCAATGATGCTGTGATGTTTTTCGGGAGAAAGGTCAAATTTTCCTTCCAAAAATTCGTAAAAATTGTCTGCTTGGAGTGCGTTGGGATTATTCATATAAGACCTTACCGCGAATAGGAAGTGTTTGACATACATGTTTTGCGGGCGACGAATGAAATCATCAAAATATCGCTCAATAGAACGAATGCGATTGAGGGCGATGTCGTCATTGCCGAGTTCGTATTGGGCAAGCATTTCAATCATATTTTTTTTGAGCAGCCATTCTTTGCCCATGTTTTTTTCGCAAGTGCGGTCGGTGGGCATACTCCATAGGATTTCGCGGGCTTTGTCATAATCGGTTTTGAAGCCGTAATAGGTGGCAAGATTGAGTATAGCCGTCAGTTTGTCTTCGATATTCAGCTTAAAATCTTCTTCTTTGAGAAGCGTTTCGTGCATTTGTATGGCTTCGTCGAGTTTTCCTTCAAAGCTGCGAATAGCCGCCAAGAGCATCAAGTATTGAGGATAAAAACGATTGTAATGGCTGCGATTGTACTGCAAAATACTTTGATAAAACACTGCCAGCCATTCTTGCGATTCTACAAATTTTCGATTGCGATACAGCGCATGTGCAATCATGTACAGTAGGCTGAGTTTGTAAAAATGATGGTGTTTGGAAAAGCCGTATTTCTCTTCTGCTGCTTTGTATTGCTCAATGATATAAGGTTCAAAATCCCGAAAATCGGCTATCGTAATTGCCACGCTCCGTGCTATCGAAACGATATTGTACAATAAACGCGGACGCTTGATAAGGACTTCTGCCAAGTCATATTCTATCAATATTTTTTGTATAGTACGCTGAATGTTAATGGCTTTGCTTTCTACCCGTCGTTCATGTAGGCGTTGACGGATGATGCTGTGTGCAAACAAGACGCGCTCATCTTCTTCGAGCAGGGCGCGATTGATTTTGTATTTTTCGATGATACTTTTGGCATCGGGTGCGTATTTGGAGGGGATGTTTCTGATTTGGAGGAGGTAAATATTGTTGAGCAGGGCAAATTGCTCATGGGATTCTGCAAGGGTTTCGACCTTGAGGAGATAATGCCATGCCAATTCGTCCGCTTTTTTGCTCAATAGATAACGCACCAATGAAATTGAACCCATAATTGAGGAGGAAGCAGTAGGGTCGTCGTCCATGCGTTTTAATACGATAAAATCGGTCAAATGCCGCAAGAGTCGCTTGCGTACTGCGTAGTAGGCTTCCTTGTTGGGTACGCCGATTTTTTCGGTGATAACAGCCGGTTTGTCTGCTTCATTTTTCAAGAGAAACTCGAATAAATCCAAATCCTTTCGGCTCTTTTTTTTCTTTTGCCGATGAATGAAGCTGCGAAATTCGCGTACATCGTCAGCTTCTAATGTCCTGATAATTTCTTTGATTTTATCCACAATAATAATAAGTGAAGTTTAAGTTTAAGAACAAGTTTAAGTTTAAACTCAAATTGGTTGCCCGTTTAAGTTTGCCTGCGGCATAGTACTCGTCTGACGAAGGTTTTTGTGAAATGTAGTGATTTGTCTCATAAAATATTCGCATTGAATAAAGGGATTCGTCTGACGAGTATTCGCTTTAGGCAAAGTTAAATGGCTAGCCCTCAGATTTAAGCCTCCTTCGGAGGGATAGCCAACATTGCAAGTCTTGTTTTGAAAAAAGGCTATAAATGGTGTCGTCACTACGTGTTTGATTTTCGGGCGTTTATTTTTTTAAATTTAATTTCAAAAATACGTTTTTTTTCTAAAATATGCTTGTAAATCAAATTTTTATAAAAAAAATAACACTCCGACAAAATACGTTTTTTGCCCGATACATTCTACAAATAAAGTAATGGTAGAGGTACTAAGGTTGTTCCAAAATTATTAAATTGCCGTCCAATTACTTTATAACAAGGGAATTTTCCATAGAGTATCACAAACTCATCAACTAAAAACTAAATTATGCGATATTGTTTGCTTCTTATTTTTTGCTTGATTTGTACTTTTTCATTGGCGCAGCATAAATCGGTGACGGTCAAAAAAATACGCACAGAGGGTTTGAAGAAAACGAAGGAGCGTATTGTTTTGCGTCAGTTGGATTTCAAGGTGGGCGATAGCTTGGCGATAGATGAATTTGCTTTGGTTTTTGAGCGCAATCAACAATATTTGCTCAATACACGTTTGTTTTTGGATGCAGAAATGAATGTGGGCGAATGGGAAGGGGACAGCGTGGAAATTGTGATTAATTTGAAGGAAAATTGGTATTTGTATCCGATTCCGTTTGTGGAGTATGCCGATAGGAATTTTAATGCCTGGTGGGTGGAACAAAATCGGGCTTTGAATCGGCTGAATATCGGGGCAATACTGTATCACGAAAATTTTACGGGCAATGCCGACCCGCTTCAGATAGAAGTACAACTGGGCTATGAGCAAGAATTTGAGGTGGAATATACCCGTCCGTTTATTGGTGAGAAGCAGCAGTTTGGGACTTCATTTGGGGTGCAATATGCCCGCCGCCGCGAGACTCCTTATGCGACGATACGCGACAGTCTTTTTTTCCACAGGAGCGACGAAGAACATACTTTGCAACAATTTAGCGCGAGATGCAGCCTCTTGTTTCAGCCTGATTTATTTCAAAAACAAACACTATCTCTGGGCTTTTATAATTATGGAATTGCGGATACTATCGCGGTGCTGAATCCTGATTTTTTATTGGATGGAAAAACGGAACAGAATTATTTTTCTTTGTTTTATCAATACGAAATAGATAAACGAAATTTTCGGACTTATGCAACGGATGGCTGGAAACTGCTGGCATGGGTGCAGAAAGATGGTTTGGGGCTGTTGGGTAATGTGAATAATCTGTTTGTGGATGTGGCTTTTGCAAAATATCAACCCTTGAATGAAAAATTGAGTTTGGAAATGCTTTCGCGGGTGCATAAGTCTTTTATTCAGAAAAATTCGCCCTATTATCAACTGCGTCGGGCAATTGGTTATCAGGAAAATTATGTGCGTGGTTATGAGTATTATGTGGTGGATGGTCAGGATTTTGGGTATTTGAAAAATAGTTTGCGCTACTCGCTTTTTGATGGCGAGGTGGATGCCACTCGTTATGTTCCCATTAATCGTATGCAGGCGATGCCGCTAAAAATTTATTCTAAAACGCATTTTGATATTGGCTACGTAGTTGACCCATTCGATGCCTCTACTTCTCAACTGGCAAATGATTGGTTGGTGGGTTTTGGAGTCGGAGTGGATTTTGTGCTGTACCAAAATTTTGTTTTTCAACTCGAATATAGCGTTAATCACTTGTGGGAAAAAGACGTATATTTACACTTTAATTTGGGGTTTTGACGAGTTGTTGAGTTGGCGGATAAACGCACTCATCACCTCAAAACCTCATCAACTCAACTCATGCACCTAGCCATATACAGCCGAACTTTCAAGCAGAAGGATGTACCTTACATTCAGGAGACTTTTGATACTATGCACCGCTTGGGCATACAGCCTTATGTGTATGGCGCGTATTTTGAAAAAATCAAAGACCATATTGGATTTCAGTCGCCGATAGATGTGTATGAGGATTACGATTATCTGGCGCGACAGCAAGTGGATGCCATCGTGAGCCTCGGCGGTGATGGAACGATACTGGACGCAGTGACGCTGGTACGAGATTCGGGAACGCCGATTATGGGTATCAATTTGGGGCGATTGGGTTTTTTGTCGAGTATCGGGAAGCAACAGATATTAGAGGCGTTTCAGTCTTTGCAAAGCGGGGCATATATCATCGAGCGGCGAAGTTTGTTGCATCTAGACTCCAATATGCCGCTTTTTGGAGATGCCCCTTATGCCTTGAATGATTTTACGATACTAAAACGCGATACCTCCTCGATGATTACGGTACATGCCTATATCAATGGCGAATATCTGAACTCTTACTGGGCAGATGGCATCATCATGGCAACTCCCACAGGCTCAACGGGTTATTCATTGAGTTGTGGCGGTCCGATTATTTTTCCGGATTCCGGCAATTTTGTCATCACGCCCGTAGCACCGCACAATCTGACGGTGCGCCCTATCGTGATTTCGGACGATGCAGTGGTGTCTTTTGAAATTGAAGGACGGGTAGATAGCTTTCTGTGTACGCTCGATTCACGCTTTGAAGCCATTACGATGCACCATCAAATAGCGATTCGCCGCGAAGATTTTACGGTGAATTTGGTGCGGCTGCACGACCGCAATTTTATGTCTACGATTCGAGAAAAATTGTCGTGGGGATTGGATAGGCGAAATTGATGTATACTGTGAACGGCATATATTTCGGAAAACTGTAATGACTGCTTTAGCTGTCAAGTAAAATAAAAATAGATTTATAAATTATTGTCTTTAAGTTTATTATAAATAAAAATAATAATCTACTTGACAGCTAAAGCAGTCATTACGGATTCATTCGGAAAACTGATATTTTCCGAAATTTACCCCGTTCACAGTATAACTGGACTTTTGGGAGTTCGGAAACTCGAAAATTAGGTAAAACACTCACTATCAATAATTTGTATTTTATTTCAAATTAATTTTATTATAATTTTTATTCTGCTGATAAATAATAAATTATGTCTTCGTTAGCAATGTTTTTATATTCACTAAATTAAAAATCACAAATCAAACGCGAGTAATTTATTTATTTTTATTTTTGTAAATAATTAAAATTCATACTATTGCAAATTATAATTTTAAATTAAAAACGTTCAATATCTAATTTGGCGAACATATTGCTCTAAATGTAGTAATACTATTTTGACGAACTCCTTGAATGTATTGCCACCTCACATCGACAAAAAATGCTTGCTTTTTTTGAAAAAAAGGGATAGTGATAGCTGAGATTTTTTACTATCTTTGACAAAAGTATAATAGACTAGGCTCATATAGGAAATTAGGTGGAAGGTCAAGTAAACCCCAAAGCTATAAGGTTTTCGAAAACTTTATAGCTTTGATAATCATTCAGCATGAAAAAAAGCAGAAGATATTTTTTAGGCATCAGCTTGGCATTAGGATTGACATATATTGTAAAATAAAATTAACGTTTCGATGAATGTATCACGCGAAATGAACTCACGACCTCATTATCTTCATCCACAATACTTAATTCAACATAATCATTACTTTCAATCTGAATTTTGCCAAAACCATTTTTATAATTACGATTACCGAGTCCGTTGCCGCCTTGATTCCAGATACCTTTTTTATAATTAAATTGGAATGAAGCGCGACCTATAAGTTGCATGTATCGGGCGAGTTTGGTGTGTTCTACGCTCAAGCCGCTGGCGTTAAGTTCCGGCAATCCGGCGTTTTTGCCATCATCCATGACATTGTGGTGAGTATCACCGCTAATCACGATGATATTTTGAATGTTTTCTTTTTCCAGAAAATCATAAAAATCATTCATTTCGTGCGGATATGCCGCCCAATAATTGGCATAACCGGATGCCATGTGGAAGCCGCCAAAGCCTTTGGTCGAGAAATTTTGCATCCGCACGCCTGCCTTGATGAGTTTGCGAATATTACGATTGAGTGGCACACCACTAACGATAAATTTCCAATCTGCCGTCGAATTTTTCAAACCTTCTTTCAGCCAATCCATTTGTTTTTTGCCAAAAAGATGATGTTCGGGTTTGGGTCGAAAGCGGTATTTACCGCGTTTATTGCGTTCAAAAACCACTTCCATCGGGTCGCGTCGCGCAGAGCTTCTATCCAAAACGAAAAACTCTGCATTGCCCATTTTAAAGGAATGATGAATCGCTTCGCTCGTATCGGGCAGGGCGTAATGCGGGAAAAATTCGGCGTAGCCGCGCACTACATTGGCGTGCCATTCGTAAGGAAAAGTATCGGCAAACATATAATTTTTAGTCCGTGCGAAGCCTTTACGTTCAAAGTCATAATCATTGGAACAGTAGCGTCCGCTACCATTATTGATGTGGTCGTGGTCATCAAAAACATAATCTATCGGGACATGACGAAGCATCTCGTCCATCTGTTTTTCATTATACTTTTGAGTGTATGAAAGTGCAACTTTGTCATAATCTCCCGCATAGTCGCGCCCGATACGCACATCGGGGTAGGCATAGTCGCCTGTGTGCATCATAAACATTGGGTCGTGCTTGGGCATCACGTCAAATACTTTCATATTTTCCGTCTCTTGACACGAACCTGTTACGAAAGTGTAAGTGCCGCGCTGCCCTTCGGTAGGGAAGGTGCGGAAGTTGCCCTTTGCGCTTTCTGTGCCCGTTGTGAGTGTGTATTCGTAGCGGGTGTAAGGTTGCAATTCGCTGAGAAAAATTGCTGTAAAACCATGACTGCGCGACTCGGTTTGTATTTGAAAATCGTGGTGAGGAGAAAGTTGGATAGTGAGCGAATCTGGTTGTTTGAGTTGAACCATCATCGTCACTGACTTAGGTTTGACCGCACCGACGACAGGACCGGAAAGGATGTCTTGGGCGTTCATTTGGCTATACATTAAAACGAAAAGTAAGGGCAACAATAATTTGTGTTTCATAGGGCGAAAATAGAAAAAATTCAACCTGACAGGAAGTACCATCTTACATAATTCCCAATAGAAAAGCGGTGCTTTGACAATTTTTGCAAAAAAAGTAAGCGAAATAGAACACGGATTTAGCGGATGATGCAGATTATGCGAATTTTTTCTGTTTTTATTTAAGATAAAAATAATGGCTCATGTAGGAAATCAGGTGGAATGCAGGTTGATTTTCAATTCAAATTGAAGTAAAGTGCTGGTAATCAATCCTATAAGGTTTTCGAAAACCTTATAGGATTTGCGTGTGCTTCACATTCCACCTGATTTCCTACATGAGCCAAAATAATTATAAGTTGTTTTGGTTTGATTTTTAAATTATTTTAAATTGACGTTAGTAATTAGTTGATTAGTTATTAGTTAGTTATGCTATATCTGTACTGCAAAAGCCCCTACTTTTATGAAGAGAGTATTTTGTGAATAAAAACAAATCCTAAAATAATGTTAATTAAAAATGATTGGT